>JBEKWZ010000058.1:0-9708 GCA_049512555.1 Candidatus Sulfotelmatobacter sp.
CCTGTGCCAGCGCGCCGGACAGCGCCGGCATCCGGTTGCGCAGCTGCAGAGCGGAGGCTTCGGTCCACAAGCGGGCCAGCGTGCCGCCCATCAGGTTGCGGAAGTTGATTTTCGAGTCGGGAGCCTGCACGGTCAACAACCAGCCTTCACCATAAGGATCTTTCCGCGCCAGTTCCGGATCCTTCATCACAGCTTCATTGATGGCAGTGACGGTGCCTTCGATCGGCGAGACCATGTCGACTGACTTGCCGTCGCGGAAAATCGTCCAGATCTTTTGGCCTTGGCGAACCCAGCGTCCGCGCTGCGGCAGAGCAATGCTGTCAATCTTGCCCACCAATTTTGAGGCGAAATCGTCCAAGCCCACCCGCACCAGCTCGCGGCTCTCGCTCAGCGCCCAGGTGTGTCCGGTGTGATAACGAACATTTTCCGGGACCTTGAAACCGGAAACGATCGACGGCACCATACGGGGCGCCGTTTCCCGTGGAGCAGTCTGAAGAACGGGCTGCTTCGCCAGAACCCTCTGTCCATGCACATAATCGATTGCTAAAAAGAATGCGAATGTAAACAGTACCAGGATGACTGTCATAACCCACCTCGCCCGGAGTTCCCTTTTACTTCTGGGTCACTCACACTTTTGCTAAAGGCAATCGCCAGACCAAACTCAAACGCGCTGCGGAATGCGCGAGCCTGGCGGGCTCATCCCGTGCGCTGTGAGTGAGATAGATGAAGTGTGCGTCGGCTGCGCGGCGAAGGTGCTTAGAACCACCGCATCGACCTCTGATGAGCATCGCAACAGGACGTGGAACGATCCGCCCGGAATCACATCGTCCAAGCAGCAGAACTGATGTGGCATCAATCACTTGGAGCGAATGACTGAAGTGATGCGATGTGCATCACGACACTGCTGCAAAAAACAACGCAAAACCCGCCAGTTCGGGGACGCAAAACCCTATTGACCAGCGTCACGTGGAGAGGTGATGCACATCACGGCTGTGGAGATCGTTATTGTTGAGAATGTTAGCTGTCTGAAGCTGCTGAATTTCGCGACAGCCTCTGATCTGATGAGGTGAGCAGCTTGTAATCGGTCCGATTCCGTCTGCGGTTACGCCGGTAATCGCTCCATCTTCTTTCCTCAAACAGCTCAGACGTCGGTCGAAAGGATTTCCGGGTGCGGTTCTTCGGCTAGAACCGCGACCGGAAAAATACTTCATGAGCAAAGCACTTTTATATGATTCCACGGTTTGCATCGGCTGCAAGCAATGCGAACAGGCCTGCGCCGCGCAGAACAAGCTTCCTTACGACGATACCATTGCCGCCGAGGAAACACAGTCCGCCCACAAGATGACGGTTGTGCTGACGCGCGGCGACAAGTTTATGCGCCGCTTGTGCATGAATTGCAACGATCCTTCTTGCGCGTCGGTCTGTCCGGTGGGCGCGATTCAGAAGACTGCGCTCGGTCCGGTCACCTATGACGCGTCGAAGTGCATGGGCTGCCGCTACTGCATGGTGGCGTGTCCGTTCAGTGTTCCGAAATATGAATGGGGCAAGCTCGTCCCCAAGGTGCAGAAGTGCACCATGTGTCCTGATCGCGTGGCCGCGGGAAAACAGACGGCGTGCGCGGAGATCTGCCCCACCGGCGCCACGAAATTCGGCGAGCGCGACGACTTGATTGCCGAAGCCGAGAAACGTATCCACGAGAACCCGGGGAAATATGTGGAGCATATTTACGGGCTCGAGGAAGTCGGTGGAACATCCGTGCTGCTGCTCTCCGCCGTTCCGTTTGAGACCTTTGGATATCACAGCGGGCTTTCCAAAGATCCTATGCCGATGCTCACCTACCGGGTGCTGTCGCACATTCCCGACTTCATACCTCTGGGCGGAATGGTGCTGGGCGGGGTGTGGTGGATCACGCATCGCCGGGAAGAGGTAGCGCTGGCCGAGGGACGCGGGCCGTCTGGCCAAACGAAAGACGTGAAGATCGCCAACAAGAATGGGAGGAAGTCATAATGGCGCGCACGACGATAGTCCGCACCAGTTTCAAGTTCACGTTCTGGAAACTCGTCTTCCTGTTCTTGATGGCCGCCGGCCTCTACGCCACATTCGTGCGCTTCACCCAGGGCCTGGGCGCGTCGACGCATTTGAGCGATCAATTCCCGTGGGGAATCTGGATCAGTTTCGACGTGCTATGCGGCGTGATGCTGGCCGCCGGCGGATTCACTTTGACCGCCGCTGTTCATATTCTGAATATCAAGCGGCTGCACTCGATCATCCGGCCGACCATTCTAACTGCCTTCCTCGGTTACATCCTGGTTTGTACCGCGCTGATGTTCGACCTGGGCAAGCCTTACAACATATGGCATCCCCTCATCATGAGGAATCCGCATTCCGTCATGTTCGAAGTGGCCTACTGCGTCATGCTCTACACCACGGTGCTGGCGCTGGAGTTCTCGCCCATCGTGCTGGAGCGGTTCAACCTGCAAAAACCGCTGAAGGTGGTTCGCGCCATTCTGATTCCTCTGGTGATTTGCGGCGTGATTCTTTCCACGCTGCATCAGTCTTCGCTGGGCACGCTGTATTTGATTGTTCCCGAGAAACTGTATCCCTTGTGGTACACGCCGTTGCTGCCGGTGTTCTTTTTTCTTTCGGCCATCGCGGTGGGGCTGGCGATGACGATTTTCGAATCGTCGATGAGCTCGAAGCATTTCGGGCTGCAACTGGAGCTGCCTGTTCTGCAGGAACTCGGCCGCGTCCTGGTCGTCGTGCTTGGAGTGTACGCAATCCTCCGCTTCGAAGACCTGGCGAATCGCGGGGTACTGAAACTCGCTCTGCGGCCGGGATACGAGATGTACCTGTTCTGGCTTGAAATTTCGCTGGCCGTCATTCTTCCGCTGGCCCTGCTGGTGCAGCGCAAAGTGCGATTGAGCGCGAATGGGCTTTATCTTGCAGCCGTGCTGGTGGTTCTGGGCTTCATTACGAACCGGATGAACGTGAGTATTACGGGCTTCGAAGGTTCCACAGGCGTCCGCTACTTTCCCAAGTGGACTGAGTTGGCGGTGACGGGCATGATCATCGCCGCCGGCTTTGCTCTGTTTGGCATGGCGGTGAAGTACTTACCCATCTTCCCCAAGCAGGAAGTCGCTGAGGAGCCAGGAACGGAGATCGACGCGGCAGAGCTGGACGTTTCGCCGGTCGAAGTTTCGCCGGCCCATGTTTCTGCGGTCGTGGAGCATGCAGGAGACTGAGCCAACTCGCGGTCGCTGGCTGCGTCTGACTTTTACTCTCAGCACGAAGCTGAACATACTCTTGCTCGGCGCCATGATCGTGATCTTCGCGCTGCTGGGCTATCTGAACGTGCGCCTGCACCGCCAGCATCTTGAGCAAAATACTTTGCTGAGCGCGGAGCGGGTCAGCGACATCATCAAGCAAAGCACCACCGACTACATGCTGCGCAACGACTGGGAGGGCCTGCACCACTCGATCAAGATGATGGCCAGCGAGCCTGGGATGGAGAAGATCCGCATCTTCGACCAGGATGGCCGAATCACCTACACGACGGACTCGGCCGAACAGAACCACGTGGTCGATAAGACCGCCGAGGCCTGCTATGCCTGTCACGCCCAGTCGCAACCGCTGGCGCGGTTGAATCGGCCGGACCGCTTCCGCATTTATCGCAACGTTACGGGAGCGCGGGTGCTGGGCATCATCACTCCCATCGAAAACCAGACGGCGTGTTCGAACGCCGCCTGCCATGCGCATCCTGCGGAGCAGCAAATCCTGGGCGTGCTCGACACCAATCTTTCTCTGGCGAAAGCCGACGTGCAGGTGGCGGAAAGCAGTCGCCGCATGCTTGTCTACACGGGTTGCGCCCTGCTGTTGATCGCGCTGCTGAGCTGGTTTTCTATCTGGCGGGTCGTGGGCCATCCGGTGAAGGCGCTCAAACGCGGAACCGAACATCTAGCCGCCGGCGACCTCGGCTATCAGATCAGCGTGCGGTCCGAAGACGAACTCGGCGAACTAGCCAGGTCCTTCAACGGGATGAGCCGGCAGCTGCGGGCGGAGCACACCGAGAACATTTCCTGGACTCATACGCTCGAAGAGCGCGTCGAGCAAAAAACGCGCGAACTCAGACGCGCGCACGAGCATGCGCTGCACACCGAGAAGATGGCGTCGATCGGAAAGATGGCCGCCGTACTGGCGCATGAAATTAACAATCCGCTCTCGGGCATCCTCACCTACGCCAAATTGCTGCGCAAGTGGACGGATCGCGAAGAGATGCCGCACGACGACAGCGGGCGCAAACGACGGCAGGAAATCTGCGATTCACTCGACCTGATCGCCTCTGAGAGCCGCCGCTGCGGCGATCTGGTCAAGAATCTCCTCACCTTCTCGCGCACGACTCCCATGAACCTGCAGCCCACGAATTTGAATCAGGTGATCGAGCGTTCGCTGCGCCTGGTGCAGCACCAGTTGGATCTCGCGGGCATTCAAGTTCAATCGCAACTCGATCCTGATCTGCCTCTGGTACTGTGCGACGCCGCTCAGATCGAGCAGGTGCTGCTGGCTCTGGTGATGAATGCTCTGGACGCGCTGCCGCAGGGCGGCAATCTCTGGATCACCAGCAGTTTCGGCCGTGAACCCGACGAGGTCCGAATGGTGGTGCGCGACGACGGCTGCGGGATTCCGCCCGAAATCTTGCCGCGCATCTTTGAACCTTTTCTCACGACGAAAGAAACGGGACGCGGCGTGGGGCTGGGCCTGGCCATCAGCCACAGCATTCTGGAGCGCCACAACGGAAACATTGAAGTTCAGTCGGAGGTGGGGCGCGGCACTACTTTCAACGTAACGCTGCCGTGGGATGCGGATGCTGAAAAAGTCGCTCCGTCCCCCTCCAACGAAATTGCGGTTACCGCCAGCGCGAGGTCATGAAGACGGAGGTTATGAAGACATGGAAACGCAAGGCAAGTTGCTGATCGTCGACGATGAACTGAGCGTCCGCGATTCCCTCGGGAAATGGTTTCGCGAAGAAGGCTATGAGATTGGAACCGCCGAAAGCGCCAGCGATGCCCTCACCCGCATGGCTGAGAATAAGTGGGATCTGGCTTTGCTCGACATCAAAATGCGCGGCACCGATGGCATTGAACTGCAGCGCCGCCTGCACGAGATGGATCCTGACCTGATCGTCATCATGATGACCGGCTACGCCTCGGTGGAGACGGCGGTCACCGCTCTGAAGAATGGCGCCTATGACTACGTGAGCAAGCCGCTCGATCCGGACGAGATTGCGCATCTGGTGAAGAAAGCACTGGCCCACCACCGCGCGGAAAAGGAAAACGTCCGCCTGCGCGAAGCCGTCGCGGAAATCACGCGGCCTGGCGCTCTGGTGGGGCAGAGTGCTGCCATGCGCAAAGTATTCGAAGCCATCGAAACTGTCGGGCCCACTGATGCCAATGTCCTGATCACGGGCGAAAGCGGCACGGGGAAAGAATTGGTGGTGCGCGCGATTCACGCAGCGAGTATGCGGCGGTTTCATCCGCTGGTCGCGATCCACTGCGGCGCGCTGACTGAAACGCTACTGGAGAGTGAACTCTTCGGCCACGAGAAAGGCTCGTTTACCGGAGCCCAATACCGCAAGAAGGGGAAATTTGAAATCGCCGAAGGAGGAACGGTCTTTCTCGACGAGATCGGCGACATTAGCCTGAAGACGCAGACCGACCTGCTGCGCGTGTTGCAGGAGCGGGAGATCACGCGCGTGGGCGGCAATCAGATCATCAAAGTCGATTTCCGCTGTGTGGCGGCCACAAATAAAAATCTGGAGAGCATGATCGAAGAAGGCACATTCCGGCCCGACCTTTTTTACCGGCTGAACGTTTTCCGCATCGAGCTGCCGCCATTACGCGATCGTCGGGAAGACATTCCGCCGCTGGTTGAGCATTTCGTCCGCAAGTTTTCTCTTGCCATGAACAAGCACGTCACGCGCATTTCACCGTCTGCCATGGACCAATTGCAGCAGCAGCCGTGGATGGGCAACGTTCGCGAACTTGAAAACGCAGTTGAGCGGGCCATGGTGGTCGGGCAAGAGCCCGAACTGCGCGAAGAGGATTTCATTTTCAAAACACAGCCCGCCGCCATCGCCACCGGCGGCAAGAGCCTGGACGAGATTGAGCGCGCCCACATCCTGCGTGTGCTGGACGACTGCGGCGGCAACCAGAGCCGCGCCGCCGAGATTCTCGACATCGACCGGGTCACGCTCCACCACAAGCTCAAGCGTTATGGCTGGAGCCGCATTCCGGCAGAAACTCGATAGACTGCGATGAATCTGGTGCACCTGCTCCCGGTCGGCAAGGTCGATATGTCGCTCCTGCGGGACTTGCGCGCCCAGATTCCACAGTGCCTCCGCGTTGACTGCGAGATTTACCCCGCGAGCCTCGACGCTGCGCCGTCTTATCACGCGGAACGGCAGCAGTATCATTCGTCGGAAATCCTGCAGCGCATGCAGTCTCTGGTGCGGCCGCGGGACTGGCGTGTGCTGGCCGTGGCCGATGTTGATCTCTACATCCCGATCCTGAAATATGTTTTCGGCGAAGCTCAGATGGGAGGGCCGTGCGCCGTGGTTTCCGTGCACAGACTGCGCCAGGAGTTCTACGGCCTCGACCGGGATGATGGCCTTGTCAGCCAGCGTCTACTCAAAGAATCCGTTCACGAGTTGGGCCACACTCTGGATCTCCACCACTGCCAGGATTATCTCTGCCTGATGTCCTCATCGCATTCTGTGGAGTGGATTGACTTGCGTGAGGGTGCGTTTTGTGATTCCTGCCGGTCTCAAGTGGAATCGATCGCCACTTTTGCCCGCGGTTAGTTATGATCCCTTGGCTGTGATCTAAGCCGTCCATCTTCTTAATCCATCGAGGTGACTATGCTGCAGGGCCAGACAGCTCTGGTAACTGGGGCGAGCCGGGGAATCGGGAAGGAAATTGCCCTTGAACTGGCGCGGAACGGCTATCGCGTGGCAGTGAACTACTACAACGACCCGGCATCTCTGGTGGATGCGACGGTAGCTGAGATCCGCGGCGCGCGAGGCGGCGCGGACACCGACGTCCTGCCCATTGCGGCCGACATCCGGTCCAGCAGCCAGGTGGCGGCGATGTTCGAGCGCGTGATCGCCGCTTTTGGCCGGCTCGATCTTCTGGTCAACAATGCCGGAATCCAGACCTGGAAGCCGCTTCTCGAGGTGACCGAGGAAGAATGGGACTTGGTCATCGACACGAACCTGAAAGGTTGTTTTCTGTGCACACAACAAGCCGCGCGGCACATGAAGGACCACGGCGGCGGCTCGATCGTAAACCTGGGCTCGGGTTGCAACAAACTCGCGTTCCCCTCTCTGGTGGCCTACACCGCGAGCAAAGGCGGAATTGAGATGTTCACCAAAGAGGCTGCGGTCGAACTCGGCCGTTACGGTATACGGGTAAACTGCATTGCCCCGGGATCGATTGAGTCCGAGCGCACGCGAGCGGAGGACGCGGACTACGCGGGCACCTGGTCGAAGTTGACGCCTTTGGGCCGCGTGGGCACCGCCGCCGATGTTGCGCCGACTGTCGTCTTCCTCGCCAGCCAAGGAGCATCGTTCATCAGCGGCCAAACCATTTGGATCGATGGAGGGCTGTTCACGAAGGCACAGTGGCCGTATCAGAAGTGAAGGCGCAGAGGATCCAGGCGCAGCGGCACGAACTCGTTCCTCGTAGTACACTTTCCGGCATGATGCCAAGATGCTTCACGACCTTATCCATATCGATCGCCGTCCTGCTCGGCCTGGCGACGAGCGGGCTTGCGCTGGCGCAGGCCACCACGAATCACAAGCAGGGAGTTCAGCAGAAACCTTTTGGCACGCGGGACGGGAGGCCCGTCAACTTGTTTACCTTAACCAACGCAAACGGTGTTGAAGTCGATGCAATGAATTACGGCGGCATCATCGTTTCCATCCGCGTCCCTGATCGCAAAGGTGAGTTTGCGGATATCGTCCTAGGCCACGAGAATCTCGACGGCTACGTTCCGAATCCGCCCTACATTGGCGCCATTGTCGGGCGCTATGCCAACCGCATTGCGAACGGCACGTTCACGCTCGACGGCAAAACGTACACTTTGCCGAAGAACGACGGCCCTAACACGCTGCACGGCGGCATCGATAAGACTTTCAACAAAGTTGTGTGGGAGGGCGAGGCGCTGAAAGGCAAGACTGGCGTGGCTTTCACCTATCTCAGCAAAGACGGCGACGATGGCTTTCCCGGTAATGTGAAGGTCAAAGTTACTTATACTTTGACTGATCAGAACGAACTTGTCATTGATTATGAAGCGACCAGCGACAAGGCCACGCCCATTAATCTCAGCCAGCACAGTTATTTCAATCTTTCGGGCGAAGGCAACGGTGACATTCTGAATCACGAGCTCACGCTCAATGCCGACCGCTTCACTCCGGTTGACAAAAATCTCATCCCTACGGGCGAGCTGCGTCCGGTCAAAGGAACGCCGCTTGATTTCACCACGTCCACCCGAGTGGGCGCACGCATCGACGACGGCTACGATCAGATGGTGCTTGCACACGGTTACGACCACAACTGGGTGATCAATCGCAAAGGCGATGGCTTGACGCTGGCCGCGCGCGTGTACGAACCCAGTACCGGCCGCGTGATGGAAGTTTCAACTACGCAGCCCGGAGTTCAGTTTTATACCGGAAACTTTCTCGATGGCACCGTGACCGGCAAGCACGGCCACGTTTACAAGCGGCGCTACGGGCTCTGCCTGGAGACGCAGCATTTTCCGGATTCGCCGAATCATCCAGATTTTCCGAGCACGATATTGAGGCCGGGGGAGACCTTCAAGTCGGAGACGGTGTTTAAGTTTTCGACAAAGTAAGAGTGAAACAGCAGGTTATGGAGTGGAAACCGGCGAGCGTCGGAGATGTTAAGGAGATTGTCCGAGGGGAACTCGGACAGTGCGATGAGCAACAACTCGCGACGTTTCAACAGCATTCGGTAGAGCCTTATCGGGCAACGATTTTGCGCTACGGAAAATCAGAAAGTGTCGTTGTCGTTGCCCGAAGGGGCGACGAAGTTATTTATTGGGAGGATGTTGAGGAGGGATTCAACGTGTCTCCAATAAGCAAAGATGGGCACATCCTAGTGCACTTGTGCAATCAGGACCAACTACGGCACGCGCTGAACTTTTGGATCGACGGGAGGGACCGCTCGACGAAACTCGGGCCCTCACTCCCCGCGTAATTCTTCAACGAGCGCTTTTTCCACTTCGCGGCAATGATCCGGCTTGAGCTTCTTCCCGCCTGACGTCAGATAAAACGTGTCGATTGCCATTTGCCCTTCGGTGTCGATCAGGGCGATCTCGATGTTGCATTCCTGATCCGACAAGCAGGACGCGATACGGTGTAGCAGGCGCGGACGGTCCTGCGTGATGACCTGGACGAGCGTACTGGTCGACGAACTCGAATCGTCGAATTCAATCTTCGTTCCTACTTTTACTTTCGCGATCGCGCCTTTCTCGGCACGCTGGCGGTCGCGCAGCATCTTTTCGAGGTCGGCCTCGCCCAGCAGCACGCTGGTCACGCTGCGGGTGAAACGCTCCCACTCCGAAAGATTCAGCTCCAGCGTGCGGAACCGATCGGTGAAGTAAAGCGTGTCGACCACCGTGCCCGCCTCGTTC
>JBEKWZ010000059.1:0-9687 GCA_049512555.1 Candidatus Sulfotelmatobacter sp.
CGTCATCCAACAAGAGTAGTGCGGATGGAGCCCACACGAGTGCGCTCACCGCGAACTGAACGACTGCGACGGCCACGATCTGAGCTGATGGCTTCAAAGCGGTCGAATCAGATGAGTCTCTTAACAACTCAGAGGGCGTCATGATATGCCACCGCCGGATTGTAGCGGATGCCCGAGGTTACCGGCCTTGGATGTTGTAACCTGGCCATAGCACTCATTAAGGAGTGACCGTCGTGATCCGGCGTGTTCGACGAGACAAATCTGGCGTCACCGCAGTTATTGCCCGGCGGCCTTGTCCATCTTGCTCGCGACTTTCACGCCGCTCAGTCCATCCACATACTTCGCAATCCCGTGATAGAGCGACTCGGCAATCTTCTGGCGATATTCGCTGGTCTCCAGCCGATGCTCGTCCGTAGGATTGCTGACAAACGAAATCTCAGCAAGAATCGATGGCATGTTGGCGCCAATCAGCACGATGAAGGGCGCCTTCTTGACTCCGCGGTCGCGGATCGCGGGACTCTTCACAGCCAGGCCACCGTGTAACGACTCCTGCACATCCCCGGCAAATTCGCGCGACTCCTCGATTTTTTCTTTCAGCGCGATTTTCTTCACCAGGTCCTGCAGTTCGTAAATGGATTTCTCCGAAACCGCGTTTTCCCGCGCCGCGACTTCCAGCGCTTCCGGCGAAGAGGTGAAATTCAGGTAGTAGGTTTCCACTCCACGCGCGGCCGGGTCGCGGCTCGAGTTGGCGTGAATCGAGATAAACAGGTCGGCGCGCTGCTGGTTGGCGATCGCCGTCCGCGTTTCGAGTGGAATGAATGTGTCGTCTTTGCGCGTGTAAACCACTTCCGCGCCCAGCCGCGTCTCCAGCAGTTTGCCCAGCCGTCGCCCCACTTCGAGCACCAGATCTTTTTCCTGCAGGCCATTCGGTCCAATGGTTCCAGTATCGTGGCCGCCGTGGCCGGGATCGATCACGATCCGCCCAATCTTCAGCCCCAGCGCCCGAATCAACGACCGGTCGCCGCGCGCCGTGGGCTTCGCTTCATGAATATCCAGATCGGCTGATTTGTGGTTGGCGCTCAGGCGCGATAACGACTGGCCGCGCACGGAACCGGCCGGCGGAGCATCACTTGCCTTCTCGTCGGGCGCAGCGGCATCGGGATCCGATTCACTCTCCGTCGTACGGG
This sequence comes from Candidatus Sulfotelmatobacter sp., assembly GCA_049512555.1. Taxonomy (GTDB): domain Bacteria; phylum Acidobacteriota; class Terriglobia; order Terriglobales; family Acidobacteriaceae; genus Sulfotelmatobacter. The sequence goes on from JBEKWZ010000059.1 coordinate 1,188, forward strand.
CAGGTGTGGCCGACGATGCATGCGAATGTCCCGCCGCAGGCTTGATCTTCGCAACCTTCACCGGAGCGGCATCGTCGTCGCCATTGTCGTCCGGTTCCACGATCACTTTCTTGATGGGGCCGGCCGTCGTCTTATTGTCGACCACCACCGTCCTCACTCGCTCAGACGGCGGATGCACCTTCGAACTTTCGGCTGCATCTTTGGACGCGACGTTAGGGCCGTCGTTCGAGCCGCCATGAATCTGCTCGCTCTTGCTGACCGGCTTGCCGGCCAGCGCCTTCACGTCAGCCTTCAACTCAGATTTCGGCAGGTCCTTTGGCGCGTCCTTGGCAACATTCCTCAGAACATTATTGGGAACATCGTTAGAACCGTCGGCCTTCGATCCCGCTTTCGGCGGCGCTTCCACGTCGGCCGTCGCAGTCTCGGCGTCCTTGAGCTCTCGAGCGCGGGCCATCGGGTTGTCCTTGCCGTCAACATCCTTGCCATGGATATCGATAATCAGCCGGTAAGGATTCGGCAGCAGAAAAGCTTCGTAATCCGAGAGGTTGGCAACTTCCAGCACAACCCGCGTGCGCCCCGGTTGAAACTGCGCCACCCGAATCTTTTTCAGGAAGCCATCATCCACGTCGAAGGTCTTCCCCACCAGCGTCGAGGCCAGTTTCGTATCCCGCAGATCGAAGAAGATGCGGTCGGGATGGGCGATGCGCTGCGAACCGAACTTGATGTCGCTCTCCAGGTCAATGGCGACGCGAGTGTAGTCCGGCGTCGACCAATGCCGGATTCGCGTCACTCGCGGCAGATGTCCCGCGCGCGCCAGTGACGAGGCTTCGGGCGCAGTTGTTTCATTCTTCGAATCCGCGTCCGCTTTCGAATCAGGATGCGCATCAACGTCCTGCCGTGGAGAATCTTTGCCCGTCTTCTGCTCGGCAGCCTCCCTGCCCGGCTTCTTTTGCGCCGCTGCCTTTTTCTCAGCGGCGGCATCGCGGTCCAGTTCCGCGACCGCCTGCTGCGCGTCTTCTACCAGCCGGTTATGCGGATAGCGGTGCAGAAATTCCTGAAACACGCCGCGGGCCTGCTCAGGGTCATTCAGATCGTCCTTATAAATCTCGCCCATCGTAAACAAGGCGTCGCATCGGTACTTGCTGCCCGGATACTCCTTCCGCAGAAACTTATACTGGGCGATGGCTTCATGCAGAATCTTGTCGTCATCAAAGCGACGGCCCATTTCCACCAGCGTCTCGGCCACGGCCACCACGCTAGGGTCGGCCTTGGTTGACGTAGGCGCTCCAAAATAAATGCTGCGATAAGAGTTGATGACCCGCTGGTAGTCGTGCCGCGTGCGCTCGGCGGGAGGTCGTCCGTTCAGCGCTTCCCGCATGCGCTCGGCAGCGGCAAAGCGGTCGCGCGCCCAGGCTTCCCCATGATGTGAGTCGCTATGATGCGCGTGGGCGTAAGCGTAGTTCGGCACTCCGGGAAGCGCCACCAGCAACAGCAGCGCCGCCCAGCGCAAGCTGCGCTGGCTCCATTCCATTTTCAAGTCGTCGGTCCGTTACTGTCTCGATCCAACGTTGCAGTTGAACTGCCTTAGGTACCTGAGAGATTTCAAATGCTGCTTGCCGATACAACTCACTTAGGGTGCCCCATTCTAACGTCGCGCAGTTTGCGACGTTAGAGTGGGGGTTTTGATTCCTTGCTTCCCGCCCGCCCCACTCTAAACAGATGCCGCCAACCTAATCAGTGTTGCTGATATAAAGCACGCCCCGCGCATCTCGTTGAACCCGCACGGGATCATGCGCCGGGCCGGACGGAGAAATGTCAAAGCCACCGTAATAAAGGTTCGTAATCCTCCGCACATAATTCTGAGTTTCCGAATAATGCGGCACGCCCGCACTTCGCCGCACCGCTCCCTCGCCCGCGTTATAAGCCGCCAAGGTCAAATTCACGTCGCCGCCATAGCTCTCCAGCAGGTACTTCAGATGTCGAACTCCGGCATCCACGTTTTGATCGGGGTCGAACGGATTCTTCACTTTTAGTTCCCGCGCCGTCTGCGGCATCAACTGCATCAGGCCAATAGCGCCCTTACGCGAAACCGCGTTGGAGTTGAAATTCGATTCCACCTTCACTACCGCCCGCACCAGGTTGGGATCCACATTGTGCCGGGCCGCAGCCATGGCGATCGAGGAGTCAATTTCTTCCTGCGTAGCGTGATATCCGCGGGCGTTAGCCGCCACGATCTTGGCATTCGCCGATTGTGCCGAATCATGGCCGTAATATTGGCTGACCTCAGCCGCGGCCGACCGCGCCGCCTGCATCGAGGCCGTACCCGCCGAGGGCACCGGCTTCCAGCGATTTTCCTTGCTGCTCCAATACACCAGCTTTGAGCGCTTGGGCTGCGGAGCCTCCACTGGCCGCGCCTTCGCTGGCGCGGGATCGTTCACATAAACCTTGCGCCCGTGCTCGTCGGTCGGCGTAATTACTTGAGGCGTATCCTCGCCGCTGTCCACCGCCGCCGCGCACGCGCGCGGGGTCGTTACGAATAAGAATGAGAAGGAGGTCGCAACTGCGGTCGTAGCCGTCAGCATCAGTGCGAGTTGCAGGCGCTTTCGCATCATCCGGGCGTTTTCCCTTTCACCGAAACTTCGCTTAGAGGGCCATCCAGACAAGCGTTGCCCTCTTAACCTTACGCTACCCGGAACCTGACGGAGAATCCCTTACCAGAGTAGGACGATTATAGGCGGGAGGGGGTGGGTGGGCAATCTCTCCGAAGGGAGTAGAACCATCGGAGTAATCGGGGCAACCGATTGAAAAATATGTCTATTAGAACACTCTCAGATGCGTCGCGCGGAAGACTAAGGTAACCTCCGAACCGGTTACCTGCGGTGCGTGGACGGGATGGGAACCTTGACGCTCCAAGAGTAAGGAATGCTTTCCGCGTGCCGCCCGAGCGAAGAACTTCTGTCCAGTCTCGGACAGTGACTTTCGAAATTCGGACGACTTTACCGGCCACCGGTTTCGCCGTGGCTCAATAGGTCATGCGGGAACAATCACTTATCCCAAACCGTATCTGGACTCTTGGGTGCTTGTTAATTCTTCCACTTCAGCTCCCTGGGAGTCGCGACCCATGCCATTCCAAGACCTTCGGATTGCAGTCCGCCATCTGTTAAAGGCGCCGGGCTTCACCACAACCGCCGTACTCATGCTCGCTCTGGGCATCGGTGCCACGACCGCAGTCTTCTCGGTGGTTGAGAGCGTGCTGCTGCGGCCGCTTCCGTTTCCGCATCCGGAAAAGCTCGTCACGCTGGGCGACATTCTGCAGGGCGCCGATATCGGGGGCAATGGCGAAGCCGGGGTCACCGCTCCCGACATTCAGAACTACCTCGGCGATACCCATAGCTTCGAGAGCCTGGGCGCGTACAAGCCAAGCAACTACGAACTCTCCGGAGTGGGCGAGCCGGCACAAATCAATGCCTCTCGGCTCTCGGGCGGAACCTTCCCCGCTCTGGGGGTCGCGCCTCTGATGGGGCGATTCTTCACCCAGCAAGAAGACGACCAGGAAGCGCCCGTAACGGTCGTCAGCTACTCGCTCTGGCAAAACCGCCTGCATGGCGAACCGAGTGTGCTGGGAAAAAAGCTTCTGCTCGACCGCAAGCCGTATGTCGTGATCGGCGTCATGCCGCGCAACTTCGAATTTCCCCTGATGGCGGGGCACCTGAACTCGAGCGAGTTATGGGTTCCGATGAGCTTCACCGAGCAGGAACGTTCCGTGGCAGCCGCAGCGAACTGGAGCTACAGCATGGTCGGCCGGCTCAACCAGGGGATTACCGCGAAGCAGGCGGAGAGCGACGCCGAGCGCGTAGCCGAAGAAACCATGCGCAACTACCCCGCATCCATGGCGAGCCTGCGCATACGAGCGACAGTCCGTTCGTTGCATGAAGAGACCGTTTCCGACGCGCGTCAACTGGTGCGCACGTTGTTCCTGGCAATTTTTGTGGTGCTCCTTATCGCCTGCGCCAATCTGGCGGGATTGCTTCTGGTACGGGCCATCCGGCGCCGCCGAGAAATTGCCGTGCGCCGGGCGCTGGGAGCGCCCTCTGGAGCACTGCTGCGGCAGGCGATTCTTGAGAGCCTGGTATTGAGCGTGAGCGGAGGCCTGCTCGGCGTGGCTCTGGCGGCCGTCGCCGTGCGCATCGGCGTGAGCCGCTTGCCCGAGACTTTGCCCCGTCTTGACGAAATCTCCCTCGATTGGCAAGTGGTCGCTTTCGCCATCGTCCTGGCGGCGCTGACTGGCCTGGTTTGCGGACTGGCTCCGGCTTTCGCTGCCCTGCGCACCAGCGTGAATGACACTCTTAAGGAAGGCGGGCGCACCGGCACGGCCGGCGGCGCCCACGCCCGGCTGCGTTCCGCGTTGGTCATCGGCGAAATTGCAATTGCTTTAATTCTCATGGTCGGTTCCGGCTTGCTCTTGCGCAGTTTTGAGAAAATGCGCGCCGTCGATCTCGGCTTCCGCCCCGACCACGTCCTCACAGCTACCTACTCGCTGCCGAGGCAACAGTATCCAACCCAGTCCTCCGTTGATCAATTCAACGAGGAACTCCTTCGCCGTTTACGCCAACTTCCCGGCGTAAACTCGGTCGGGCTTACTTCGTTTCTTCCGGCCGCGGGCAGCCAAGGCAACAGCACGTTCATCGCCGAAGGCTACGTTCCGCCAAAGGACGCGAACCTGAACCTGGCTACCCCGATCCAGATTCAGGGCGATTACATGCAGGCGATGGGAACCCCGTTGCTGGCGGGCCGCTTGCTCACGCCCGCCGATAACGAGAACTCGCAGCTGGTTGCCGTTGTGAACCACAAGTTTGCCGAACATTTCTGGCCCGGCGGGAACGCCATCGGCAAGCGTCTGCGCATCGGCATGCAGGAGTCGCCGACGCCCTGGGTTACGATTGTCGGCGAAGTCGCCGACGTGAAGGAGTCTTCGCCCGACGTCCCCGACAAAGAGCAGTTCTACGAGCCCATCGACCAGTTTGAAAAAACCCTGGGTACCTTTGCCTCTCCGGGGGACTTACAGGGCAACGGAGGCTACATCGTCCTGCGCACTGCCATGGAACCAGAGCAGATGGAAAACACACTTCGCGAGACGGTCCGCTCGATCGATGCTCAGCTGCCCCTCACCCAGGTGCAAAGCATGCAGCAAACGGTTTCCGACAGCGAAAACGAACGCCGCTTTAACACCGTTCTCATTTCCTCGTTCGCCATCGCAGCCGTGCTGCTGGCGGCACTTGGCATCTACAGCGTGATCGCGTTCTCCGCTGCGCTCCGCGAACAGGAGATGGCCATCCGCATGGCTCTGGGCTCGCAACGCTCAGGAATCCTCAGCCTGGTCTTCAAATCCGCGGCCAAGCTGGCGCTGGCCGGTTGCGCTCTGGGACTGTTAGGCGCAGCAGCCGCGTCGCGCTTGCTGCAAACGCTGGTCTTCGACGTGAGTCCCTTTGACCCGCTGGTGCTTACGCTGGCCGCAGTGTTGGTGCTGATGCTGGCCATGGCAGCCTCGTTACTGCCGGCACGGCGCGCTGCATCCATTGACCCCATGAAATCCTTGCGGGCGGATTAGCAAAAAGAAGCTTGAGTAAGCGGCACAAAATTCTCGCCCTGTCATCCTGAGCCACGCGAAGGACCCCTTGCAAACTCGCACCACCAGCGACTTCCAAGGGAGTTTCCACCACTGCTCCGCGGCCCTTGAGCCTATGCTTTTTCCAGCGCCGCCGCAAACGCATCCAGCGACAACGACCGCAACAGATTCCGCCGCATCCCGCGCTCGACTTCGGCCAGCCGGTCCGACGCCGCGGTGATCCACTCAAAGTCAGCCGACTCCGCCAGCCGCTTCAACTCGCCAGAAATGTCTGTATTACGAATCAATTCCGGCGCGCCCGCTTCAATCGACGCCAGATCGCGCAACAGCGAATACAGCGTCCGAATCAGCTGCTCCGTCTTCTCCCGCCCTTCCGCGCCCGGCCGGTAAGACTCGGTCACCTTGAACAGTTCACTGTGCTCGCCGCCCCGCAAAGCCGAGTTCAGGATTGCCAGCGCATGTGCCCGAGCCGCCACATAGGCCGCCAGATCAAACCCTCGCGCCCGTCCCACCGCCCCCTCCGACAACCGCGCCACCAACGCCCGCTCGGTCGCCTTCCACTCGGGACGGTGCTCGGCCAGATATTTCTCAATCTCCTCCGCCGGCAACGCGCCCAGCGTAAACACCATCGACCGCGAGCGAATCGTCGGCAGCAGCTCGCCCGGATTTTCGGTGAGCAGAAAAATCGTAGCGAACTCCGGCGGCTCCTCCAGCACTTTCAGCAGCGAGTTCGCCGCCTCCTTCATGAACGCCGAATCCGTAAAGATGTAAACCCGCTCCCGACCCTCCGCCGGCCGGTAATAAATCGTCTCAATCACCCGCCGCACCTGGTCCACCTTGATCATCATCTGCGGAGGATCAGGCGGAATAATCAGCACATCCGGATGCGTCTGCACAAACAGCCGCGTCTCTTTCTTGTCAGCCTCGCGCAGATTCTCGCGCGCTTCGACAGCCTCGGCAAAGCGCGCATCCAAATCCGCCGCCTGCGCGATGCGAGTGCAGTTCGCGCACTTTCCACAGAAATCGGGTAAGCCGCCGGCGGTAGTCGGCGTGAGACAATTCAGCGCCTGCGCCAGCATCAGCGCCAGCGTATACTTCCCTGCTCCCTGCCCGCCCGCCAGCACCACCGCATGCGGAAAGCGCTCGCGCGCGAGCATATCGCGCAAGCGATGGACAACGTCGGAGTTGCCGTAAAAATCAGAAAACATAAAAATTAATCCAATAATTTGTCATCCTGAGCGAAGCAAGAGTTCGCGATCAGCAAACCTCTGCGCAGTCGAAGGATCTCGTGTTCCCCAACATCACCACCGGCAATTCGAGGAGTTTCAGCCACAATCGCTCCTACAGCTTCAACTTCCTCCGCACCACTTCGACGATCCGCGCATGCGTCTGTCCGGGCGTCCCGCGCGCATCCACCACCGTCACCCGCGCATGGTCCCGCTTCGCAATCGCGGTATACCCATCGTGCACGCGCCCAAAAAACGCTCGCGTCTCCTGTTCGAAGCGGTTCTCGTCGCCGTGTCCGTGGCTCGCGGCCTTTGATGTACGCTTATTCCTTCTCCGTGCCCGGCTCAGGCTGGCTCCCGCGTCCGAATCCAGCAGAATCGTCAAATCCGGCTGCAGATTCCCGCACAGCACCCGATGCAGCTCACGCACCGCCTCACTTCCCAGCCGCCGCCCGCTGCCCTGATAGGCCTCGGTTGAATCCGTAAATCGATCGCACAACACGATGCTCCCCGCGGCCAGCGCCGGTTCAATCACCTCGGCAATATGCTGCGCCCGCGAAGCAAACATCAGCGCCATCTCGGCCAGCGGCGCCAGCCCCGCCGTCCCGGAATCGAGCAGCACCTTGCGGATCTTTTCTCCCGTCGCAGTTCCACCCGGCTCGCGCGTCTCGATCACTTTATGTCCCGATGCGCGCACCACCGCCGCCAGCTTCCGCATCTGCGTGCTCTTACCGGTTCCGTCCAGCCCTTCGAAGGTAATGAATTTCCCGCGCCGCGGCATCTGCGAAATCATAGCAGCAGGATTCGTCAGGAGCCGTCTGCCCACACTAATTTCCGGACCATCCCCGCCACTTCGGCGTTCCCTTCTTGTAGACTGGCGCGATGGCCGCCAATTTTGACGCAATATTTGCGCTTCTGAAGCCGGTCCTGCGGACGCACGCAAAACAGCTCGCGGTGAAAGTGGACACCGCCAAGGAATACACTCTCGTATCCAAGATTCCATCCCCATTCCCCCAACATAAGGGGCAGCCCATGTACTTCGGCTCCGTGCGACTGGGCAAGGCGTATGTCAGCTTTCATTTGATGCCGCTCTATATGAACCCGGCATTGACCAGGACCATCTCACCAGCGCTCATGAAGCGCATGCAGGGCAAGACGTGCTTCAATTTCAAGGCAGCTCCAGAGCGCGAGTTGCTCGCCGAACTTGGACGGTTGACCGAGGCGGGACTTCAGCAATTCAAAGACAAGAAGTGGCTATGAACTCCCTCGCATTCTTCGGCGGGTAGTGGTGCAGTTTGACCTTTACCCGACCTTGTCATCCTGAGCGTAGCCGTTTTTCCGGCGTAGCGAAGGATCTCCCGCTTAACCGGCCTAGCGCGTAAGCCAAACTGCACCACTGCCCTTCGGCGGCATTGCTGTACCCCCGCTTCGCAGACTGCTATAGTCTAAAATTCTGCAAACATTAATTAGTGGGATTCGCTTCATCACAAACAATGAGGGCCTCGCAAGAATGAAACTCACAAAAACCTTGGGAGCAGTCTGCATCGCACTCGTAGCAGTTTCCGCGTTCGCCGCAACCCCGCCCACCGTCACCATCGCAGTCGACGCCACCCACGCTCCCCGAAAAATCTTCCACGCCTCCCTGAAA
>JBEKWZ010000060.1:0-9628 GCA_049512555.1 Candidatus Sulfotelmatobacter sp.
CTTCGCTCAAGCGCCAATCACGGCTGGCGCGCAGAGTGGCGTTCCTTTTGGCGTGCCTCCATTTACCTGGACGGTGACCGGCGCGCTCCCTCCCGGACTCTCGTTGAGTCCGGGGGCGGACACCAGCAGCGTGGTTCTTACCGGCACGCCGACTTCTTCGGCGTGCTCCACCTTCCAACTTCAGCTGAAGGATGCCCAGAACGGCGTGAGCTGCGACCCCACGGTTACGACGAGCTGCGTGCCGACCACCTTTTCTGTGTTGGTGATTCCGCCCTCCTTGGGCGTACAAGTGCCGCCCTACTCTTATTCCTACGATGGAGTTCCGTATCCGCCGCTCGCAGTCCTGACCTCCGGAGGAACGTCTCCTTATACGTGGGAGCAGGATCCCAGCGGCAACTCCACGCTTCCGCCCGGTCTGGCGTTGAGCACAAAAGGTTCCAACCCTAACTACACCATCGTTTCAGGCACTCCCACCGCGGGCGACAGCGCATTGTCGAACGGGGCTGGGAACGGCACTGCCGGCGCCTACTCGACATTGCTCCAGGTCAACGACAGCCAGACGCCTTATCCGGCCGTCGGTCAGGTCACCCTGAACATTCGCGATTATGTAGCGCCGCTGGCCTGCTCGACGTCGGCAGCTCCTCTTTCCGTCCAGCCGACCGGAAACACGAGCACCGGAAATGGCGGCACATTCGCGGGCGGACCCGTGCTCGCCGACAACTACCTGCAGGGAGCCTACGCCTTCATGCTGCGCGGCTTCGATAACAAGCAGCCAGCTGTCATTACCGGCAGCATGACTCTCGACGGCAACGGTAACGTCACTGCGGGCGAAGAGGACATCACCCGGGGTGCCAGCGCGTCGCAGGCGTTGCCCATTTCCAGCGGATCTTACGTGGTCGGCATTACCACCAGCAACGGCGCCATCACCTATAACCGCGGCTGCGTGCAGCTGACGACTTCGGCCGGGACGGTCACGTTTGATTTCACCGTGGGCGGATGCACCAATCACTATTCCGAGGGCGGAGCTCCTGCCACCAGCGACAATGCCTGCGGCATGGCCCAGAACGCGCAAGCTACGAACATCCCCGCCGGAACATTTTCGACTGGGCGCGTCATTGAATCCAACGACGGAACCGGCACCAGCGCGCAGCTTAGCGGCATTCTTCGAGCGCAGGATACATCCAGCTTCGCCACCGGCTTGAGCGGTCCTTATGCGTTCGGCTTGGGCGGCTGGGATTCGGCGCAGGGTCACTTCGCGGTCGCGGGATCGCTGCAAGCCAGTTCCAGCGCACTTACTGCAGTCGCAGCCGACGTGGACGACGCCGGTACTCTCGGCTCACAACTGACCGGAGGCTCCGGAACGCTGGCCGCGGCCGATGCGAACGGAAGAATTTCCGGCTCCCTTACCGTGGGATCAGCCGCGGGCTCAGTCAGTCTTGATCTCGCGTTGTACATGGTCAGCCAAAACGAAGCATTCGTGGTGACTACTGATCCCTTGAGCGCAGCCCATCCGCTGCTCAGCGGAGAGGCCATCACCACGGCCAGCACTTTTTCCAATGCCTCATTGCAAAACAGTCATATGCTGCGCATGGAGGGTTTGTCCTCGGCCGGTCCGGACGTGAGCATCGGCGTGCTGAACCTCGACGGGCAAGGTGGAGTGAGCGGCACCGTGTATGAAGATCAGGCCGGCACGTTGGGTACGACCTCCGTTTCCGGCGCTTACTCCGTCGACGGCACCACCGGGCGCGCTAATTTCTTCGCGGCGCAGGGCCAGACTCTAGGAGCGCATGCCTTCGTGGCGTACCTGATCCCAGCTTCTGCCAATCTGCTGCGCTCCGCCTGCAGCAACCCGGCAAGTTGCATCACTGGATTTCTGGTGGGCACCGACAATTCGGCGCAAGACGGAGTCTTGGAATTTCAGACTCCCGCCGTGGCTCCGCCGCCTCCGTTCACCAACCGCGATGTCACAGGAGACTATGTTTACGGCACCAGCGAGAACATCGACTGGATGACGACCAGCTTCGAAGGCGATGTGTTCGCGACGCCCAGTTCGTCCGCCTCCACGTCAGGAAGTCTGGGCGCATCCGGACTTCCGTTCTTCCAGGACGCCAGCTATGGCTGCCTGGAATCCACCTGCCCGCTGTTCCTTCCGGAGTCCACCTTTGCCGGGGCGTACACCGTCAATGGAAGCGGCACGGGGACGTTCGGAGGTGGCACGGAGGTTTCGGTCACTAACGGCAACGTGATCTTTTACATTGACGAGTCGCCAGTCAATTTACATCCCTCGGTCGTCGTGGCTGAGCAATAAGCTGAACAATAAACTGCAATAGTCGGGCTGCGTTTTCAGAATTAACACACGGTTAACACCAGGATCACTTTACCGGTTCATAATTTCTGGTTGGCAAGGGGTCTTTCGCAATGCCTAGGTTCGTTCCGCTGGTCGCGCTTCTGCTGTTCAGCGCTGCCCTTATGAATTGCGGCAAGGGCTCGTCCATTTCGCAGCAGCCCATACCAAACATTGCCGGTTCGTGGGAGTTTATTGCCAATTCCAGTACTCCGGGATCGAATGCCGTCGGCATCGAGGTCGCACTGCAGGAAGGCCAGACTCTGCTCAATGGCATCTACACACCCAGCGGTCAAGTTTCCGCCAGCACTGCGCAAATCGCGTTTGTGACCCTCAATGCCACCAGCGGCAATATCGTCTCGTTCGGTGGTCCATGTCCCGACACCGCCACTCCTTCCAATAGCCTGACGGACGGAAGCGTAACTGCCTTCAACGCTCCCTTCAACTTCACGCTCACCGAAAATGGAAACATCTTCAACGTCACCGGCACGCTCGCCGGCGACGGCCAGAGCCTGTTGAACGGCACCTACTCTTCGCCGAATGGCAGCGCCTGTATCGACAGCGGCACCATCACCGGCATGGTCGTCCCCAAACTTTCCGGAACTTTCGTTGGACAACTGACTCTTCCCGACGGCACCACTGATTCCTCCACCGCTACGCTCTCGGAAAGTTCCGGCAACCTCACGGTCAACCTGGTCGTGACCGGAACCGACAACACCAGCTTCACTATGACAGGGCCGGTGACCGGAAACGCTTTCTCGGTGCAGGGAACCTTTCAGGGACAGACGGCTCATTATTACGGCTATAACGAGGTCGTCAAGAACGTGCAGTCAATTTATTTCGTGAATGCCACCAACTCGGCACAGCCGGCCTACGCTGGAACCCTTGGCGTCCCTCAGATTTAGTCCGGCCACCGTTCAAGCCGTTTGCGAAGATTCCCTCCGGCAGTTGGAACACAGACATTGAAACTCGGGTTCTCCGCTGCGGATCAAGTGCCGGCACGTCGTGCAGTAAAACGTCCCTGCAGCGCCCCCGGTGAGATCGATCATGACCTTGAATTCGTTATCTTGAACGCAAAACGGGCATCGAACCGGCTCCTGGCGCCACCGCGGCCCCTGAATTTCTCCCCTTGTGCGGTTCGTGGTCAAGATCGCTACCCGCCCGGAAGACTAGCGCAGCATTGTTAACCCAGGATGAACGCGGTTTCGCGCCGTCCCTCCCCGAGTTCTGGAGTGAGCATTGCACAGCCGACAGGTTTGGCTTATGCTCAAATCTTCCCCGGCGGCACTTTTTCTGGACCTCAAATCGTGACTGAACTTGTGCAAACTGAGGATTCGTCTGCCCATACGAAGACGGGCCGATTCTCCTGGGGAACTCGCTGGCAGTTCGGCATCCTGGGCGCGCTCATCCTTTGGCTCTACGGGTCCACGCTGGCCCATCTCGTCCTGCAGTGGTGGCAGGATCCCAATTTCCAGCACGGATTTTTTGTCCCCCTGTTTTCCGCGTTCGTAGTTTGGCAGGAGCGCGGTGAACTCGCCAAGATTGATCTTCGGCCGTCCTGGACTGGCCTGCCGATCCTCGCCTTCGGTCTGTGCGTGATGATCGTGGGCCGGCTGGGAGCGGAGTTGTTCCTCTCCCGTTCCTCGCTCCTGCTGGTGCTCGCGGGCCTGATCGTTCTTTTCTGTGGATGGGATTTCTTTCGGGCCGTTTTTCTTCCCTGGGCCTTCCTGATTCTGATGATCCCCATTCCCACGATCCTTCTGAACCAGGTAACCTTGCCGCTGCAATTGCTGGCCGCCAAAGTGGCTGCTGGCGCGCTGCCCATCCTGGGAGTTCCAGTCCTGCGCGAGGGCAACATCATCTATCTTCCCAGGATGCCTCTGGAAGTCGCGGAAGCCTGCAGCGGCATTCGCTCCCTGATGTCGCTGGTGACTCTCGCCATCATTTACGGATATCTGGCGGAGAGGCGGCGCTGGGTGCGCTGGCTGCTCGCTCTGGCGTCGGTGCCAATCACCGTGTTCGCCAACGATGTCCGCATTGTCGGCACCGGTTTGCTCGTCCAGTACTGGGACCCCGAGATGGCTGCAGGCTATTACCACGCCTCCTGGGGATGGCTCATCTTCGTCGTCTCGCTGGCCATGCTCTACGCTATACATTTATTGGTGCGCTTCCTGCTCCCGGAGAAAGGTGGTGAGTCGTGACCAACTCCACCTGGCGCTTCATCGCCGCAGCTGTGCTGATGGCCGCTGCAGTCAGATACTTGTACGCACACGCGGGCAATGAAGTCTTCCCGTCTCGCCCGGATCTGCAGCAATTTCCCAGGCAATTCGGGGACTTGAGCGCTACTGACATTCCCATTGATCAAGACACTCTCGACAAGCTCGGACACGGCGACTTCCTCAATCGCGCGTACGTTGACCCGGCAAAATCGCCTCCCATCTATCTGTTCATCGCTTACTACCCCAGCCAGCGTGCTGGCGACTCCCCGCATTCGCCGCAGAACTGCCGGCCCGGCTCGGGCTGGACGCCGCTGGAGAACCAGCGCATCGCTTTGACCATGCCGGGCCACGAACCATTCCCCGCCAACCGTTATCTCATTGCCAAGGGAGACTCGCGCCAACTGGTTTTGTACTGGTTCTGGGCCCACGATCGTGGCGTCGCCAGTGAGTGGCGGGCCAAGTACTACCTGGTCAAGGATTCCATGCGAATGAACCGCAGCGACGGCTCGATCGTAAGCATCACCACTCCCCTGTATGGCGGTGAGAGCGCCGACGCCGCCCAGCAACGCGTTCTGCCCTTCGTCGACAAGGTTCTGCCGCTGCTCGATACTTTCATTCCGCGATGATCGGGTCTGCCCGATCCGGTTCAGGATCCGCTCATGACCCGGTAGTGGACTGTTTTGAAACTGAAAACAGCCCACTACCCATGACCCCCGTAACTGTTTTCCCCGGTTATGGTGCAGTATCATGTAGTGCTGCGTCTTTAGTGTGCCTTGCGCATCCCCCGTTTTGGAGAACCCGATGATGACCCGCGCTGCCTCCGTCCGCCTGCCGCTGGCTTGCCTTCTGCTGGCAGCATTTTTTACCGGCTGTTCCCACGACCCGAATGTTCGCAAACAGAAATACTTCGACAGCGGCGAAAAATATTTTGCGGAAGGCAAGTATCACGAAGCGGCCATCCAGTTTTTGAACGCCACTCAGATCGACCCCCGCTTCTCCCAGGCCCATTACGAACTCGGCCAGACCTATCTCAAGCTAGACGACAAGAACCGCGCCTTCCAGGAATTGAGCCGCACGGTCGAGCTCGATGCCAACAACTATCGCGCCCACACCGATCTCGCCAATCTCCTGGTCTCGGTAAGGAATCCCGACGGTAGCCCCCAGCCCGATGCTCTGAAGCAGGCCAAGACGCACCTCGACATTCTTCGCGACAGGCAGCCCAATAATCCGGAAACCCATCAAGCCTGGGCCAGCTACTACGCGGTGCAGAACAATCTCGATGCCGCGATCGCCGAGATGGATAAAGCCATCGACGCCGATCCCAACCGCTCTGAGTCTTACCTGCAGCGAGCCCTCTTTGAACTCGGGAAAAACTTGCCTGATGACGCCGAGAAGGATTTCAAGAAGGCAACCGAGGTCGATCCCAAAGCCATGAACGCGCAACTGGCCCTGGGCGCCTACTACCAGTCGCGCAACCACTTGCCTGAGGCCGAACAACAATTCAAACACGCCATTGACGTGGATCCCAAGAGCCCCGCGCCGCGCGAGGCGCTGGTCCGCCTGCTGATGCAGGAAGGCAAAAAGGATGATGCCGAGACCTTTCTGCGTCAAACCAAGAAGGATCTTTCCGACAATCCTGAAGGCTACCGCATGCTCGGCGATTATTACGCGACCAATGATGTCGACAAAGCCCTCGCCGAATACGCTTCACTCTACAGCGACCATCCCAAAGACATTAAGGTCAAGAAGAACTACGTCGAGCTCCTGATTCTGAAAAACCGCTTCGACGAAGCCGCGAAATTAGACGACGAAATCCTCAAGGCGAATCCCCACGATTCTGACGCTCTCATGTTCAAAGGCCAGGTGCAGTTCGCCCGCAAAGACTCCGCTGGCGCCGTCGACGCTTTGCAGAACGCCCTGCGCAATGATCCCGATAATGCGAAGGCTCACTACTGGTTGGGAAATGCCTTTGCCCAGCAACACAACGAGGATCAGGCGAAGCAGGAGTGGCATGAGGCCGTCCGCCTCCATCCCGACTTGACCGATGCGCAGCGCGCATTGGCGGGTCTGGCCTTGCGACACGGTGATATTGAGGCCGTGCTGCAGACCGCGCAGCAAATCATTGCGGCTCAGCCTTACGCCGCCGACGGCTACATTCTCAAAGGGGTTGCGGACCTTGCCCGCGCGCATTACAGCGACGCGCAGCAGGATGCTCAGCAGGCCCAACAAAGAGCGCCCCAGAGTCCCGCTCCCTACGTCCAATTGGGAAACATCCAGCTGATCCAGAAACACTACGACCCGGCCCTCGCGCTCTACCAGCAGGCCCTCGAGAAAGAACCCTCTTCCGCCGAGGGCCTGAGCGGCGTCATGAACACCTACTTCGCGCAAAAACAATATGACAAGGCGATCGCCGCGGCCAATGCTCAAATCGCCAAGTCCCCGAACAACGCGAATTTCTACGACCTGCTCGGCACCGCCCTGTTTAACGGCAAGAAAGACTATCCGGCCGCCGAAGCCGCCTTGCAGAAGGCCATTGAACTCGACAAGAACAATACCGATGCTCTCGAAAAACTCGGCAAGGTGCAGGTGCAGGAGGGCGCAACCGATAAGGCTCTCGCTCTCTACCAGCAGGCCATCAAAGACAATCCGCGGGAAGTCTTGTTCTACATTTTTTCCGGCGAGCTCTACGAAGAAAAGAAAGACTGGGAGCGGGCCAAAGCCATGTACCAGCAGGCGCTCAGCATTGCGCCCGATCAGCCTCGCGCTTCCAACAATCTCGCCTATCTGATGCTCGAGCAGGGCGGGAATGTCGACGTGGCGCTGGGCCTGGCGCAGACTGCGCGCCGCGGCATGCCCGACTCGCCCAACGCCGCCGACACGCTGGGCTGGGCTTACTATCACAAGGGCATTTACCAGTCCGCCATCAACCAGTTTCAGGAAGCGCTTAGATTGAGCGAGAAGCGCGGCGAACCCGATCATGCCGATCTGCACTACCACCTCGGCATCGCCTACCAGAAAAACAAGCAGACCGCGCTCGCCGTGCAGCAGCTGGAAAAAGCTGTAAAGCTCGATCCCAAAAACGAGGGCGCCCGCAAGGCGTTGTCGGAGCTTCACGGCTAGCGTCCACGCCCGAGGCGGCACTCAAGATGGCAAGCACAAAGAAAAAACCCCGCTTCGAGGCGGGGTTGTTGTTTTCTTGTTTGACGCAGTGACGATGTTTAGCTGTTGAGCTTGCGACGAACCAATCCAGCCAGAAAGAGCAGCCCGGTTCCCAGCAGACTCAGCGACCCCGGCTCAGGAACGGTAACGCTCGAGTTCGTGTCGCCGCTGGAAAGGATGCTTCTGCCGTTGAAGAAGCCCTTGCCGGTGTTGATGGTCAACTGGATGGTTGCGCCTTGGGTCGCCACGCCGGAACCAGTCCATCCCGAGATGCTGCCGCTCAACGTGTAGTTATGGGTTCCGTTGGCCAGAGTGAGCATCGTCCAGGTCACGGGCCCCGAGAAACTTCCCGTGAACAAAGCGCCGTCCGGAACTCCGTTGCTGCCATTTCCTGTGATGATAAACGACCCGCCGCCGGCGAATGTGCCGCCCATTTGCAACGAACCGCTGATCAGCGCTCCCGTGGTAAAGCTCACGCTGCCCAGGTTGGATCCCGTGAGCAACCCGCCCCCGTTCAGCCCATTGACCGCGATCAGGACGGATCCGCTTAACGAGAGTCCTGCGCTCGAACCCGACAATGTGCCGCCACTGTTGGTGTAGTCTACGCTGCTTCCGGCGAACATCGCCGTAGGTAAAGCCAGCACTAGCGCGACAAGCAAGAGAATTCTCTTCATTGTCTTTCTCCTAAGAAATCAACACGACAGGTGGCTCGCAATCAGGTTGGGGGGGAACTCTTGTGAGACGCTGGCACCTAAAGTGCACCTGGAGTGCCAAACTGGGACTTTATGTAAGCGCAATACAAACAATGACTTACGGGAGGTTCGCGAATTGAGTGCCGGAAAGAGGTGAAAACATCTGCGCAACAAGGCCAGAATTCCGCATCGGGGAAATCCTGCGGAACCCGCACTGCGAGAAGAAAGTGGCGGTCCGCGCTCAGTCAGCCGCGACGCCCGGCTTGGGATTCTCCGCTTCCCGCTGCTTGACGACGCGGTTGGAGGGTAGTCCGGCGTCGCGGATCTTGTAAAGCAGAGCGCGGTAGCTGATGCTCAACGCGCGCGCTGCCTGCTTTCGGTTCCAGTGGCAATTCTGCAGAACCTTCAGAATGACCTTCCGCTCCAGCTCGCGCACCGCCTGGCGGGTCAGTTTCTTCAGATTGACCTGGCCGTCGACCGGAATTTCCGCGTTGAAGAAATCGGTGGGCGGCGGCGTCAGATCGGACGAGATCACGTCTTCGCTGCCCAAAATCACATAGCGCTTGATCAGGTTTTCCAGTTCGCGGATGTTGCCCGGCCAATGATACTTGCGCAGCTGGATCATCAGTTCGCCGGAGAGCGCCCGCGCCCGGCAATTGTATTTCCGGTTGTGATAGTCGAGGAAATACGTCACCAATTCAGGAATGTCGCTGGCCCGTTCGCGCAGCGGAGGCAGGTGAATATTCACAACGTTGATACGGTAAAACAGATCCGAGCGGAATGTGCCGTTTTCAATTTCCTGCTCGAGCTTGCGGTTAGTCGCGCAGACCACGCGCACTTCTACTTTCTTGTCTTCCTGGGCGCCGATGCGGCAGAACTGTCCGTCCTGCAGCAACTGCAGCAACTTCGACTGCAGCGACATATCCAGTTCGGAAATCTCGTCGAGAAAGAGCGTGCCGCGATGCGCCATCTCCACGCGCCCCGGCTTCATTCCGTAGGCGCCGGTGAACGCGCCTTTTTCGTAACCGAACAATTCGCTTTCGAGCAGCGTGCCCGGAATCGCCGGGCAATTCACTTTCACCCACGGCCCGGTACGCCACGGCGAAGCCGCAT
Source organism: Candidatus Sulfotelmatobacter sp. (assembly GCA_049512555.1). Classification (GTDB taxonomy): domain Bacteria; phylum Acidobacteriota; class Terriglobia; order Terriglobales; family Acidobacteriaceae; genus Sulfotelmatobacter. The sequence goes on from JBEKWZ010000060.1 coordinate 9,528, forward strand.
GAATCATGCGCGCGATAATGTCTTTACCCGTCCCACTCTCGCCCTGGATGAGTACCGGAACGTTTGCGCTCGCCAGTTTCGTGAGCCGGTCGCGTACGGCC
>JBEKWZ010000061.1:0-9584 GCA_049512555.1 Candidatus Sulfotelmatobacter sp.
GCGCGACCCTGTCCGCCGCAACCGGCTCGTCTATGTTCTTGTCAGCGTTCTTGCAGTGTACGCACATTTTTACGCGCTGCTGTTAGTGGCGGCTCAGTGGCTGGCACTTCGCCGTCTGCAACCCGCACAATCCCGCGCGCCGCTCACGGCACAACTCCGGCGCGCATGGATCACCATCGCGCTCGCTGTCTCGCCCCTTCTGGTCTTTGTAGCGAAGACGGGTGCCGGTCCAATCCGTTGGATTCAACAGCCCCGCCTGCACGACGTGCTCGAGTTTTATGAGCACCTGGCTGGCGGCAACAGTTGGGCTCTTCTGATGGTTTGCACCGCCGCTTGCATCGCCGCATTGCTCCCGGCTGGAAAACAGCTCTGGGCCCGCGCTCAGTCCTGGGAGACCTGGCGGATCCATTTTCTCCTGGTCTGGCTGTTCTTCCCGGTCGCGCTCACGGTTCTGCTGTCATTCGCCCGCCCGGTTTTTCTGGCCCGCTACATGATCTTCTGCCTGCCTGCACTCCTGATTCTTGTGGCTGCTGGGCTGGCAAGGCTGCGCCAATCCTGGCTGCTTGCGGCTGCGCTCGCCGCAGTATTGCTTCTAGCCTCGCAGGGAATTCTTTTCGTCTATGGCCACGACTTCGACAACGAGCGGGACGACTCCGTCGCAGCTGCTGGCTTTATTCTCGACCACGCCCAACCCGATGACGCAGTCATCTTCCACATCGCCGCTACTCGAATCCCTTACGAATTTGTTCGCTCCGGTCGCGCGGGAGAGAATACCGCCAGCCCGAGCTTCGCGACTCAACTCGGCCCCGAGATTCTTTTCCCTCACCACGGAGCAGGTCTCGATTACCGCGATTTCACGGGCAAGCCCACAGCGGATTTCCTGCGCGCGGCCACGCCGAGCCATCCTCGGGTGTGGATCATGCTGATGAACAACGGCCCCACAGACAATCCCGATCCCACGACCTTGATGCTGACCCAAGTCCTTCCGGAATCGTTCCCCAAAACGTTGCGCTGGCAGTTCCCCAAGGTCGAAGTCCGCCTCTATAGCAAGCAATAAGCCAGCGCCCCGCACACCATGCCAGAAATGAAAAAGCCTCCTCCGCTCATCGAGCGAGGAGGCTGAACTCCTGAAGCAACTCAATTATCTGGCTGGCCCATTACTTCGGCTGATCTTACTTCGGCTGATCTTACTTAGGCTGATCCATGACGATTCCGCCGCCCTGACTCTGCGCCGCTTTTTCCGCCTTGGCCTTCTTCACGCGCAGGGTTTCGTCGACCCAATGATCCGCGGTTTTCAGATCTTCCGCGCGCGCGGCGAGATCATCGCATTCCACATCGCCTTTTTCGCGGAACATCAGGTTCAGGTATGCCATGGCATCATCGTAGTCCGGGCGAATCTGGATCGCCTTGTTGAGGCTGTCAATCCCTTCCTGAATAGAAGCCGAATTCTTGGCCTTCAACTCGCTGCAGACCTTCGCCTGATCCTTGTTCTTCGGATTCAGATTCTCTTCCGGCTTCATGCCGAGCTTGGCGCGTTCTTCCATGCGCGGCTGGTAGCAGGCTGTCCAGTCGATCACGCCCACCGAGTAGTAAGGCTCGGGATCGTTCGGGTCCAGGTCCGACGCCATGCGGTAATATTTCTTCGCGTCGTCCCACTTCTTTTCATTCAGGTACAGGTACGCGATGCCCTTCGCGGCGTTTACCTTCTGATCGCGAGAGGGATTGGCGTCGATGACTTTCTGATATTCGTCGATGGCCTGCTGGGCTATGCGCAGATTGTCCGGCGAGTCCACCTGCGGAATGTATTGCGACACATACGCCGTGGCCAGGTACATGCGAGCGTTGATCAGGGCCGGGTCGAGATCCACGGCCTTCTGGAAGTGATCGATGGCCTGCTCGTAGTGATTGTTCCTGTAAGATTCGACGCCCTTGTTGAGCTGGTCGCGCGCCCGTAGCTTATTGCATCCCACAGAGGAGAAGAGAGCCAGCGCTGCGGCTGCCAGCGTGATCACTTTCAAGTTCTTATTCATTGCGGTATAAGTCTCCCTCGACAGAGCATCCTAGGCCCAGAGACATCGGTTTGACAAGTATGCCACCGCGGCAAGTACGACGAGCTCAGGCCGCAGACTCGCACACGGAAGCGCCACGCTCCGATGCAGTGGGCCGACTACGAAAAACGACCTGCAAAAAATCTGCTCAGGACCCGGCCCGACAGACCGCTCAGTTGCCCGCTTCGATCTTTGCGGTGATCAGACCGACCTTGTCCACACCCGCGGCGTGGGCAATATCAATCACGTTGGCGACGTTGGAAAAGGCGATGGCGTCATCGCCCTTCACGAACATGACCTTTTCCGCGCGCTGCTTGTAGATGTCGGTCAGACGCCCCTGCAGGTTGTCCCAAGTCGCGTCTTCGTTGTTGATTTTCACGCCTGGCTCCGAACCCGCGCCACGGTCAATCAACTGCACCACGATAGTGCGGTCGGGAGTGTTGTTTTTCGGCGCGTTCGGCGGTGGCGGCTGAGGAACCAGCGCGTCCAACCCTTTGGGGGTGACCGGCGAGATCACCATGAAGATGATCAATAGCACCAATAGAACGTCGATGAGCGGAGTGACGTTCATGTTTGCGTTTTGGCCTCCGCCCGAGCTAACTCCCATTCCCATGGTCGTTCTCCTCTATTGCCCGGGCGCAGCCGGAGCTGGCGGGGCGTTTGGAGTTGCGTGTTTCTGTTCGGTGAGCAAACCCAAATCATCAACTCCCGCGGCGCGAACACTGTCCACCACCTTCACCACGTTGCCAAAATGGGTTCGCATGTCCGCCTTCACGTACACACGCTTGTCGGCTTTGCTGGCCAGTCGGTCTTTCACCTTGTTGGTCAAAGTGTCGACGTCGATGCTGTCGCTGCCCAGATACACCTTGCCATCCCGCGTGATCGAAACCAGCAATGCGTCTTCCTTGTCCGCATCCGGCATTTGTTCCGGGTTGTTGACCGGGGCCATGTCCACGCTCACGCCTTTTTGCAACATAGGTGTGACCACCATAAAGATGATCAGGAGCACCAACATCACATCCACCATGGGCGTGACGTTGATGTCCGAATTGATCTTCGCGCCTTCGTTTCGTTTGGATAATGCCATAGCTAGATATCTCCCGTACCGGGTCCCATGTTTAGTTGGGAAAGTCCGGCGCTGGATTGCCAGCGCCGGACAAGCAACTCACTCGCGAGACCGTGGGTGCCCCGTTTCCCGCGCGTCCTATGCGCGAAAACTGGGGGGCTTTCTTACCGGCGAACGTCGCCGCGCTTCTTCAGGAAGTAATCGATCAGTTCGCTCGACGAGTTATCCATCTCCACGTCGAACGCTTCCACGCGCCCGGTCAGATAGTTGAACATCATGACGGCCGGGATGGCGACGAGCAGCCCGATGGCCGTCGTAACCAGCGCTTCCGCGATACCGCCGGCCACTGCCGCCAGACCGGTGGCATGAGAGTTGGCGATACCGATGAACGCATTCAGAATGCCCAGCACCGTGCCGAACAGTCCCACGAACGGAGCCGTCGATCCGATGGTCGCGAGGCCACCCAATCCGCGCTTCAGTTCCGCGTGGACGATGGCTTCGGTGCGTTCCAATGCGCGCTTGGAGGCTTCAATGGTTTCGCCAGGGATTGCACCCGGGGAATCCTGGTGAGCCTTGAATTCCATCAGGCCAGCGGTCACAACCTTGGCCAGGTGGCTCTTCTTGTTGCGCTCGGCAACCTTGATGGCTTCATCAATCCGGCCATCGCGCAGAGCGCCGGCAACGGCCGGAGCGAACGCACGCGACTGTTTGCGGGCGGCACTATAGGCCATCCAGCGATCGATCATCACGCCGATCGACCAACCGGACATGATGAACAGGATAACGACTACGACTCGGGCGGGCCATTTCATTGCATTCCACAGGCCCAGCGGATCGGTCGCTATGGCGCCGCCGCCTTCCTGAACCATCCAGGTGGCTGCGACGTGAACGTGACTGAGAAGTGCGGCTGCTACGTGAGTTGCGAACATGAGTTGCTTTTCCCTCCTCGGAACTCTGTACTTTACTTGGACACTCTGATGCGCTTTGTGGTGCCAACCGCCGGATAAGAATTCTTGGTTACCGGCGGGTACGCGATTCCCATCGCACACGCACGAACCCGGCTGGCCATCCTGACGCAAAAACAGGGTACGGCGGCCGGGCCGGGCTCCTCTAAAGTCCCTCCCTGCCACCGCAAGTTAGGTGGGAAGGGGAGGGCCATGCACACTACTGCCGATAAATCTAAACCGCGCACTGCTGGGGAGTTTAGCCCCCAGCGAGCGTGAAGTTTACCTGCACCTGCGTGTCGACTTCAACCGGCTCTCCGTTCAGCAGGTACGGCTTGTACTTCCACTGCTTCACGGCTTCGATGGCGGCCGGCGCCAGCATCGGATGCCCGCTGATCAACTGCAGGTTCTCGATGCTGCCGTCCTTGCTGATCTGCGCCTGCAAAACCACCGTACCCTGAATGCGGGCCTGGCGCGCCAGCGGCGGATAGGTCGGGTTGACCTTGCGGATCAGCAGCCCGGACGATACGCCCGAGGATACGCGCACGCGCTGCGGTGTGGCAATGTGCGGCGCCACGGTCGGCGTGGAACTCAGTACGCTGCCAATCACGCCGCCCATCGATCCGCCCGGAATCCCGCCCGGAACGCCGCCCACCACGCCCGTGCTAGCCATAGCCGGTGGAGCTTCGTCTTCCTGGATCATCTTCACTTTTTGCGGAATCTTGGTGGGTGTACGCAATTCACCGTTGACGATATCGGTCTGAATCACCTTGACGTGCTGCACGGCTGCAGCAGCTGGCGGTGGCGGCGGTGGCGGTGGCGGGGGGGCCACCAGTAGGAACATCATTTGTCCCTTCGGCAGGGCTTCTGTGAAAATCAGCGGGATCAGCACCATCACGCCGATAATCATGAACTCGAACACAAACGCAACCACTGACGTGCGGCCCCGTTTTGTCTTCAGCTTGCCGCCGGACTCGATCAGGCTGTCTTCAAACATAGTGATTCTCCCCTAACTTCTTTCAGACCCCTAAAGACCTTTAGACACCGACTGGCTCCTCTTTGCTCCCGGTTTCCCGGGGTGCGCCACAAGGGCGAGACCAAGCCCGATGGCGCTCCAAGCAAATCCCTCTAACTGCTTACATAAGAAGGCTTACCGCAATCATGACTACCGCGCCATCGGGTAACCTATCTAGCCCGGGCTTACTTCACTTTGACCGGTATGCCGACCGGACGCTTGCCTCTTTCAATCCGCCAATCCTGGTAAGCCACCAGAATCGGCGCTGCGATCGCAATCGATGAATACGTTCCGATCAAAATGCCAATGACCAGTGCGAGGCTGAATCCACGAAGCACCTCGCCGCCGAATAAAAATAGTGCGAGTACGGTAAGGAAGGTAAGGCCCGCTGTCAAGATCGTTCTGCTCAGGGTCTGATTAATACTCCGGTTAACGATGTCCGACAGTTTCTCGCGCCGCATGAGTTTAATGTTTTCCCGGATGCGGTCAAATACCACGATCGTGTCGTTATTAGAGTAACCAATCAGGGTCAAAATGGCCGCAATCACGGTCAGGGATATCTCAAACCTCGGCGCCAGAAGCGAAAAAGCGCCTACGGTGATAAGCGTGTCGTGAAATACCGTCACCACCGCGGCGATGCCGTAAATCCACTCAAATCGAAATCCCAGGTAAACCAGCATCCCCAACAGGGAATAGAGGGTCGCCAGCCCCGCCTGGGTTCGCAGCTGGCCGCCCACCTGGGGGCCCACGATCTCCACATGGCGCACTCCGAAGTCGGAGAGGTAGAACCCATCCGCCAGCGAGCCCGCAACCGCGGGCGCGACCCCCGCAGCGCTCTTCAACTGATCGAGAGAACTGAACACCCCACCCAGAGTATTTTCCCGATAATCGACGATAGCCTGCGTCTGCGCTGTGTATTTCACATCGGCATCCGTCCCCAGACGCAGCGGATCCTTATCCATCAGGTACTTCTTGATTGTCAAAGAACTGGCGTTGTTCAGGTCGTCCTTCCCTGCCGGAGCATTGCTCTCCAGCGCCTGGATAATCTTCAGCTTGCCCTGATCCAGGGCCTGGTCGCTGGTTTCGCGCACATCCAGATCGATCAAGACCTCATTCAGCGACGCCTGATCGTAAGGCTGAATCTTCGGATCGCGCAAGCCGGCGCGGTCCATCGCGGCACGCACCGCCTGCAGGTCGGGAGTATGCGAGAACTTCACATACACCAGAGTTCCTCCGCGGAAATCAACTCCCCACGGGATATGGTGCCAGAACAACAAAGAAAACAGGCCCGCGACGCTGAAGACCAGCGAAAAGGCGAGAAAATACCACTTTTTCCCTAGAAAATCTATTTCGGTATTGCGAAAGAACTCCACGGGTTTCTCTAGCCCCTTATCTATCTATGACTTAGCAAAGATCGAGCGATTTCGCGATTGTGTGATTGAGCGATTGAAAGCATAGCGACTTCAGTTTTTTTCAATGACTCGATGACCCCATGACTCAATCACTCGATATCCTAAATGCTGAGCGCTTCGCCGCGTTGCTTCCGGCTCAGCACCCAGTCGAAGATTACGCGCGACACGAACACCGCCGTAAACAGGTTCGCCAACAAGCCGAACGTGAGCGTGGTTGCGAATCCTTTCACCGGACCGGTGCCGAAGATGAACAAAATCGCGGCCGAAACGATGGTGGTGACGTGCGTGTCCACAATGGTGATCCAGGCGTGACTAAAGCCCTGATCCACGGCCGAGGGCGGCGTCTTGCCATTGCGCACCTCTTCGCGAATGCGTTCGAAAATCAGCACATTGGAATCCACGCCCATGCCGACCGTAAGAATCACGCCGGCAATTCCGGGCAAGGTCAACGCAACGTTCACCCCTGCAATGGTCGACCACCCCAGGAACCCGAGCAGAATAATCAGGTTCATGATCAGCGCCAGGTCGGCATTGATGCCGGCGCCGCGATAATAGATCAACATGAAAATCAGCACTGCCGTCATGCCGATGACGGCGGCCAGCACGCCTGAGCGAATCGAATCCGCGCCCAGCGACGGCCCCACCGTGCGCTCTTCCAAATACTTCATACTGGCAGGCAGAGCGCCCGAGCGCAGGATCATCGAAAGATCCTTCGCCTGCTGCTCAGTCATGCGGCCACCGCTGATCGAACCCTGATCGCGGATCGGTTCCTTGATATTGGCGACTTCCTCCACCTTCTTGCCATCTCCGTTGTCGAGGACCACGGCCAAGCTGTCTCCCACGTGAGCGGAAGTGAATGAGTAGAACCGCTGCCCACCCTCACCGGTCAGGGTGAAGGTGACGCTGGGCTGGCCATTCTGATCGGTGCTTTGCTGCGCGTCGCGCAGATCCTTGCCGCTTACCGCCGACACGCGTGATACCAGGTACCACGCTGGACCCTCCGACCCCGCCCCGGGCATGCTGTGTCCCGGAAGAAGAATGGCGTCCTGTGGCAGAACGCCGGGCTGGGTCTGCGCCTGCAGAGCCGCCTGCTCGCTCGGATACGGCCCACCCAAAGACTGCTTGATCTCCAGCATCGCAGTCGACTGCACGAGAGCCTTCACGCGCCCGGGATCGTCCACGCCCGGCAGTTGCATGAGAATCTGATAGTCTCCGAGTCCATGTTCCTGAATCGTAGGCTCACTGACGCCAAGAGCGTCAACCCGGCCGCGGATGGTCTCAATGGCCTGCTCGACCGCCTTATTCTTCAAGTCAACCAGCGCCGTCGGCTTCATCGCCAGGTTCCACGAATTGTCGGGCCCGCCGGTAACGTCGTACTCGGGAAGATGATCCTGCACGATGCTCAGCAGATCGGAGCGCGAGGCCGGTTGCACGCCTTTTATCGTCAAGTGGTCGGGATTGTTCTGCTGGTCGGACTGGGACACATCGGAGTAATCAATCTTGCGGCTCCGTAGTTGTTCTTTCAGAATCTCGACGGCGTTCTGCGCCACCACGTTCACCGCGTCATTCACTTGCACCTGCAAAATCAGGTGCGTCCCACCCTTTAAATCGAGGCCCAGGTGGATGTGATCGGTCAACGCCGTAAGCAGCCCCTGGCCGGAGAAGCTTTTCGGAATCCCAAAAATTCCGAACAGGAAGAACAACATTGTCGCAATGATGAATCCGAGCTTATAGAGGAGATTCTTGTTCATATATAAAAAGACTAGTTTCTAGTTTCAGGTTTCCAGTTCCAGGAGTTTCCGGTCTTCGCTACCTGCTGGAGACTGGAAACATGAAACCGGAAACTATTTTGTCTTCGGTTCTTCCTCGGGCGTCGTGACAATCGCCACCGAGGCCTTGGTCACTTCCACCCGCAAATTGTCCGGTGGCACGCGCAGATGAATCGCGTCATCCTTCAAGGCAACCACCGTGCCGCGCAAGCCTCCGCTGGTGGTGACCTTGTCGCCGGTCTTGAGCTGATCGAGCATGGCTTGCCATTTTTTCTGGCGGCGCTGCTGCGGCAAGATCAACAGAAAATAAAAAATGGCGATCATGGGTACAAACATGATCAGCAGCGACAGCCCGCCACCACCCGGTGCCTGCAATATAAGTGCAGCCTGCATGTTTAAGTCCGCGCGGATGGAATCCGCGAAAAACCGCCCGCGCCCATTAGCGCCGCGGGAGCTGTTATTTCACCACGGGGTTTGGATCGACTTCGGCCGGGTTCCTAACTGTTTCAGGCTTGAATCCGGGGAGGCCATCCGTCGCGGTCATGGTTTCGGTCGTGACCAGACACTAGAAAGAACGGGACTCTTCCCCAAGTGAAATAGAATGCCGTACCCGCCGCATAGTGTCAAGGTAGAAACTCAGGTTGTGGATCGTATTCAAGACCTGCGCCAGCACTTCGTTGGATGCATAAAGGTGACGTAAATAGGCCCGCGAGTAGCGCTTACACACCCGGCAGCCACAATTCGGGTCGAGCGGCCCCGCATCCTGGGCATAGCGCGCCTGCTTGATCGAAACCTTGCCCTCGGAAGTAAAAAGCAGCCCATGCCGTGCCGCCCGCGTCGGCAGCACGCAATCCATCATATCGACGCCCAGGCTGGCGTACTCGACAATTTCTTCCGGCGTGCCCACTCCCATCAGATACCGCGGCTGGTCGGCCGGAAGATGCTCCAGCGTGGACTCGACGATCTCGCGGGTCAACTCGCGCGGCTCTCCCACGCTCAACCCGCCAATCGCGTACCCAGGAAATCCGATCTCAATAGTCCGCTCGGCCGACTCTTTCCTGAGCGCACGATCCATCCCTCCCTGCACAATGCCGAAAAGAGACTGCGTGGAGTCGCCAGAAACTGGGTGCCCCATCCTAGCCGCGCCTTCTGCGGCTAGGGTGGGAATTTCTGATGCCGCCCTCCAAGGAACTTCCTCCTTATGCTCCTCAAAATATTTCTTGCTCCTCGCCGCCCAGCGTGCCGTCATCTCCATTGAAGCCCGCATGCGAGCCTGATCCGCCGGATACTCCGTGCACTCATCGAACGCCATAATGATGTCGGCGCCCAG
>JBEKWZ010000062.1:0-9553 GCA_049512555.1 Candidatus Sulfotelmatobacter sp.
AACTCCATGTATTTCTTAATATCTTCTGTCAAGGAATCGCCGTAAAAGCGCTTCTGGGCGATGTAACCCGCCGAGGTCGAGATTATGGTCCGCTCCCTCTCCGCGTCCGGGCCCACATTGTTTCGTGATCCATCCGGTACTCGACGCCAATAGAAGGCCTTTCCACATCCCAGCGAGTCCATGCGGACGCCGAAGTTCCTCATCGGCATTTGTTGTACGGCTGCGACGACGATGTGTGCCGCTTCGTGGTAGGCGGTGCTGTTAACGTACTTATCGTCGATATCGATCTGGTTCATTGACGGCTCTTCAGCCAGTATCGCATCGCGGGGCCGACTTCTCTACAAGGCATCGAGGAAACCGGGGCGGACGCAACCTTCCCCAATTTTTCGACGACTGGAAATCTGCGAACGACCCGTCGTCCCCCGTCCCCAAATTATTGGGATATTGATTTTGGAGTGCACACGCTTATGAATTGGCTCGGGTCGGCTGACGAGTAACTCCAAGCCATATCTTTGATAAGGCGCCCGCAATAGCCTTTGGGGTATCCATGCTTCGCGGCTTGCGCGTCCCAGTCGGCAGCGTGCTCGTTGATGTTGCTCTCAATGAGCCCGTCGTGAAACGGATAATGCTGGCCGACGAACCAACCCACGACAAGTGCGAGAAGAATAGGCGCGACCCGCTTCATGTTGTCTCCTCATTCACATTCTACGGCCGGCGGAGAGGAATCGGGAGGGCGGCCAATTCGTAAATTTTATTTCGCTTGCGCCATTCCAACGCTAGGCTGCCCCACTCGTCGCCGTTTTCGACGAGTGGGTACCACAGAGCTCTGCCTCTTGTTCGCTCATCTTATTCGGTAGTGATCAATGAGGCGGGGAAAGGGGAGCTGCGCGTGCGCCGGGCGCATGATATGGTCTCCGCGAAAAACCTGTCTAGGGTCGTGGTGCCCACTCGTCGAAAACCGCGACGAGTGGGGCAGCCTCTTCCGTGGTGATCCGATCAAATCCGAGGGCGCGGCAGCGGCGGGTTTTCTGTCGTCCCTACGGGACTTGGTTCTGTTTTGTCGGACTGCTATCGCGGCGCTGAAGCGCCGCTCTTCCACGTTACTGCATGCGGCACGTTGGCACGCAGACCCGACCGCTCAGGCCAGCAAACTCTTCCGTGGTGATCCGATCGGAATCAGGAATCGGACGGTATGGGCCGGCCCCTTCGGCTTGCGCCATGGGCCGGTTGAGCGGGAGATCCTTCGCTACGCCTGAAAAACGGCTACGCTCAGGATGACAGAGTCGTGTAAGGGGCTAGGGGAAAACCGGGGGGGAAGCGGGGACGGGCGGGGCGTTTCTTGCGGCGAGCGCGAATCTAGTTGGGGAGTTTGAAGTTCACGGTGACCTGGGTCTGAATGTCGACTGGTTCGCCGTTGAGCAGGTAGGGCTTGTACTTCCATTGTTTGACGGCATCGGCGGCGGCTTTGGCCAGCTGCGGATCTCCGCTCACGATTTTCACGTGAGTAATGTCGCCCGTCTTCGAGATGATGGTCGACAACTGGACGGTGCCCTCAATCCGCATGGCGATCGAGCTCTTGGGATAGATGGGCGCGACTTGATGGATCAGCAGCCCGCGGGAAACGCCCTGCGAGATGCTCATGGTCTGCAGCACCGGCTTGGTCACGCTCCCAGTGCCGCCCAGGTTGGGCGGAGGTGCGACGGCGCCTGCGGCTGCGATCCCGGTCATGCTGGGAGCCGGAGCGTCGGGCGCTGACCCGGCGGCTTGTAGGGTCGGAGTTGTGCCTCCCTTGACCACAAGCGGCGATGCGGCTGATTTACCTGATCCAGTTTTCGCGGATCCAGTCTTGTCGGGTTCGGTTTTGTCGGAACCAGTTTTGTCTGATCCAGTTTTGTCCGGCCCGGTTTTGTCCAGTCCAGTCTTATCCGACCCAGACTTATCTGATCCAGTCTTATCCGATCCGGATGCTTTCCCGGCGGCGGACGGAGCCGATCCTGCGGGCTTGGTCGAGGCCGGCGCGGTAGCGTCCGGAGAATCGTCTTCATCATTACCATTACCATTATCATTCGGGCTCGCGGCCGGGGTGGCGATGGGCTGCGATCCAGATTGAGATTTGGAGTCCGTGGGTGTCGTGCCAGATGCCGTCGAACTCGGCGGAATGCTGCTTGGGGTTGCCGGCTTAGGAGCGGCCGGTAACGGTTTTGTTGCCGTGGGAACTGGCACCGGCTGGCTGACGGTTCCTTTGTATTGCGTCCAACCGTAATAGAGAGCTCCGCCCACAAGTACGACAGCGGCCACTCCCAGGAAAGTTTTCTTGCTCTTCCCAGTTTTTTCTTCCGGTAAATTAGCTCCGCCAAAGGTGAACGCTGGCGCCGTCCCGACATAACCGGGTTCGCTCGCGCTTGCCTCGGCTGGCTTGTCCGATGCAGGTGCGGTTTCGAGGGCAGCGCTTTCGAGCGATATTTCTGCGACCTGCGGTTCCTCCGCTTCTCGAGCCGGAGCGGGGGCACTGGCGGCTCCGCTGCCGAACGTAGCGGGCGAACTCGTGCTCGATGGGGGCTTCACTGCCGTAGCGGAGGGCATGGAAGCGGGCAACTTCATCACTCGCGTGGGAAGTGCTGCGATCCTGGCGGACGCCGTCAGAGCGGCCTCCGGAGCTGGGGCTGCAGAATCCTCTGCGCTGATTCTGGACGGATCTTCGGCTGGCGCTGCACTGTGCCCACTCGCCGGCAATGGGCTATACACAGGAGTTTGCGCCGCCGGAGCATGCGCAGCAGGAATCGAAGTCGTGGCTGCTGCCACGGCAGGCCGTGTCGGCGGCTTGGCTGCGGGCTTGACCACAGGAGGCGCTGCCGGACGCGGAGCCGCAACTGCAGCCGGTTTCGCCGGAACGGCTGGCCTTGCGGGTAGAACCGGCTTGGCGGCGACGGGCTTGGCAGGTGCTGCTGCCGGCGCCGATGCTGTTCCAGGTGCCGGTGCGGCCGCGGCCGGTTTGGACGGGTCTCCCTTGCGCAGAAGTCCGCGCGCCACGCGCAGCGTTCCCTTGGACTGCTCAATGTTAATGGGTTTGGTCAGGACGAGGTTGGCGCCGATCCGAAATGCCTTGGCCACCCCCGCCTGACCTTCCACGACAGCTACCGCAAGCGACGCCTGGTTGGACGTCGAGTTGCGCGCACTCTTGAATAAAAGTGTGGCATTCTGCTCGTTATCGCAGTCGACCACGACAGCGTCGAAGTGTTGGCCCATCAGCTTCTTGACTGCAGCGAAAGGTTCCAGGCAGGCCTCGACGTTAAACTCGAGTTCGCTCAGGACTTGCGTCACCGTGCGAGCGGTTTTTTCATCGGGACAGAAGAGAAGAGCTTCGTAACCCATATCAAGGTCATCGTAGGTACCCGCGTAAGCCGGGGCAAGTTACGCAGGTAATTCGCGATCCGTCGATTCTTGTAGCGTTCTAACCCGATCCCAGGTGGTTCATTTCGCGGCGTCGTTTGCGAGAAGTGGGATTTTGTTCGCCGCTTACGCCAGTGCATGGACGATCGTAATGCGGTCTGCGCTCATCGCATACAATAACGAGCCATGTTTGTCCGAGGCGGGCGATTGCCGCTGTGGCTTAAGATCGCGTGGACAGTCTGGCTCGCGGTGTGGGCCCCGGTTTACTGGCGGCAATACGGTGCGCAGAACTTTCTGTTTTTCTGCGATCTGGGAAATGTGCTGATCGGAATCGGCTTGTGGCTGGAGAGTCCGCTGATTTTTTCCTGGGTGGCGTCGGGATTACTTTTATTTCAGACACTCTACACCGTCGATTTTGCGGGAGCGTTGCTGACCGGGCGCAACGTAGTGGGGGGCACGGAATATATGTTCGATCCTGGGTTGCCCCTCCCCGTCCGCCTGCTCAGCTTGTTTCATGTGGTCACGCCGCCGCTGCTTTTGTGGGCGATCTGGCGTCTGGGCTATGACCCTCGCGGATGGAAGCTGCAGACGCTGATGGCGTGGATCGTGGTGCCCATCAATTATTTCTGGCGTCCCGAGCTGGACGTGAACTTCGCGCGTGGGCTGTTTTTCCACGAGCAGCATGTAATGCCGGGGTGGGCTTATTTGCTGGTGTATCTGACTGTGGTGCCGATGTGCGTTTATTTTCCGACGCATTTATTTCTGAGCTGGCTCAGCCAGCGGTGGCATACGCCACAGTTGTTCCAATGAAGGAGAGGAGCTGCATTGTGAAAACACGTCTTGTGATGTGGCTAGCATTTTTCTTGAGCTCGGCTGGCTTATTCGCCCAAACCGCACCGGAGGGAATCTGGCAGGGATACGATGGCGAGTGGAAGCATGTGTCGCAGCAGTTGATTGCGCTGGCCGAGGCCACACCCGCCGAAAAATTCGCGTGGCGTCCCGCGCCCGGAGTTCGCTCCACCAGCGAAGTCTACATGCACATCGCGTTGGCGAATTTCTACCTGCTGAGCAAGACGGGTCCCAAAATGCCTACGGACCTCAAAGAAGACGCCGAAAAAACTGTTACGTCCAAGGCTGAAGTGATCGCGTGGCTGAAGCGTTCGCTGGACGCAGTAAAAGAAGCTCATCTGGCTGTCAAGCCTGAAGACCTGGCGCGGAAAATTCACCTCAACGACAGAGACGCGACGGTGGACGGAATGTATCTCCGCATCATCGTTCATGCCAACGAGCACATGGGTCAACTGGTCGCGTACGCGCGTATGACTGGCGTCGTGCCACCGTGGTCGAAGAGCTGAGACGCCGGTGTCGTGGGATCGCACCTAGCGCGTCTCACCGGAATCGTCCTGAGGATTGCGTACGGCCGACTCCGGCTGCGGGTACTCGATCGATCCCTTGAACTGAGAAATGTCGTCCGCGTGGAAGTCGGGGAAGGGCAACTGCTTGCCGTCGCGCAGATCGGCAATTTTCTTGACGGCGTTGTCGGCTTTTTCTTTTTCGAGGCCGGCATCGCGGCTCAAGTAGAGCGTCTGCGAGGGCAGCGCCAGGCCGCCGCCGGAGTCCTCCAGCACGTCCATCATGCGCAGCAGCAGGTCTTCCCGGATGGCGGCGAATTCGTTGAAGTCGCGCGTCAGGATGTAGGCGAACACTTCCAGGCTGAGAGAAGTGCCTGAGATGTCGGTGAGGCGCACACGAACCGACTTGGTTTCGACTTTGGCGTGGCTGTAGAGCAGGCGTCGGATTTCCACGAGCACGAAGCGAACGTGGTCGGCCTTGCTCTCGGGGCGCAGGCCGAGCTTCGTTGTAAAAAGAATCTTGTCGCGGCGGCTGAGGTTTTCGAGGTTGATCGCCGCCACCGTACCGTTGGGGATGGCGACCAGGGTGCGCTCATCGGTGCGAATCCGTGTGGAACGCAGTCCGATGTCTTCGACCACGCCGGTACGGTCGCCGAAGCGGCAAACATCGCCCACACGAAACACTTCATCGCCGAGAACGGAAACGCCGCCGAAAAGATTGGCAATGGTTTGCTGCGCGCCGAAGCCTATGGCCAGGCCTCCAATGCCGAGGCCGGCAAGAGCGGTACTCATGTTGAAGCCGAGGTTGCCGAGGATCGCGAGAACGCCGAAGCCGAAGATTAGCGCCTTGAGGATGCGCTCCCCCAGCAGCATGAGCGATCCCGTGCCGGCGTGACCATGAGCCAAGGCACGGTTGCGCACCCGGCGCAGTGACCATCGCACCACGCGCCAGGTAATCCAAGTCACGCCGACAATTAGCGCGACGTACGCGAGTTGAAAATAATAGTGCCGCGGCAACAGCGCGATGCCCAGGTAGCGGACAAAAAACTCGTGAGCCAGTGTGGTCGTGAGCAACCACGCCGGTGCCGATACTGAGCGCCAGTTCGCAACCTCTAACTGGCCGCGACGCCGCGCCCACCAGCGCACCGGAGTTTGCAGCACCACCAGCCCGAGCCAGCCGATCGCGGCGGCGATCGGCACAGCCAGCAGCATAGCCAGCCACTGCCACAGGGGCACGCCCCCGATCTTATGTTTAACCAGCACGCTGGGAAGCTTGCTCTCGACCTGGCGGGCTTCAACCTGATCGTAGAGCTCGGGAACTTTGGCCAGAGTTTCGGAAGAGATCAGCCAGATTTTTCCAGCGCTCGGGTCCGACACGCGCACCAGATCAAGATCGTCCTCGACATCGCCAGACGACATGGTGCCGAGTCTTTGGCGGCCGAGAGCGACACCCTCCTGCGGAATTCCTTGCGACTGGGTAAAGTTCCCAATATGCATGGCGTTCGCGGCAGGGCTGTTTAACACTGCATTCAGTTGGCTAGCGAGTTCTTCGCCTTCGGATTGCCGGCGCGCGGCGCTCATCTGCAGGTACTGCGCGGCAATGCTGTAGCTGCCCGACTGCGCTGCTTGAAGAAATCCGAGGACGCTACCAGAGGGCGTGGTGCGTCCCAGAGGATCGTTGGGCGAGTTGGATGTGTCGGCGGTGGTAGAGGGGGATGGCAACACGCCGCTTAGTGGCGACTGCGCCGCCGACGAAAGAGCGGCAAGAAAAGAAAATGCGAGAAGCAATAACGTCTTGGGAAATGTCTTGGGGAATGAGGACATGATTGTTCTCCAGCCCGAAGGTCTATCCCCGCTTCGGGCGGTAGATGTCCGTGGGGGTACCGTAGAAGACTTCGGCGGAATTCATGATCGTTTCCGAGAGCGTGGGATGCGGGTGAATGGTCATCGCCACGTCGCGGGCGAGTGCCGCCATTTCGATGGCGAGCACGCCTTCCGCGATCAACTCACCGGCACCGACGCCGACAATGCCAACTCCGAGCACGCGCTCGGTCTGCGGATCGACGAGCAGCTTGGTCATGCCCTCGGGGCGATCGAGCGTGATGGCGCGGCCCGACGCAGCCCAGGGAAATTTAGCGACCTTGATTTCGCGGTTTTCATTTTGCGCCTGCGTCTCGGTCAGGCCGCACCATGCGACCTCAGGATCGGTAAACACAACGGCTGGAATGGCGTTCGGTTCGAAGGCGACTTTGTGTCCGGCAACGGCTTCGGCGGCGGTACGGCCCTCGTGCATGGCCTTGTGCGCCAGCATGGGCTCGCCGACTACATCGCCGATCGCGTAGATAGACGGATCATCCGTCTGCAATTGCTTGTTCACCGGAATGAAGCCGCGCGGTCCGACTTGCACGCGTGTTTTTTCAAGGCCGGGAATTTCGGAGTTGGGCTTACGGCCGACGGAGACGAGCACACGGTCAAAAACCTTTTCTTGCGCGCTGCCGTCTTGTCCTTTGAGCGTGGCGCGGATGCCGTTGCCTTCGTCTTTGACCGCAGCGACAGTTGTATTCAGCAGGATGCCGTCGAACAACTTTTCCAGCCGCTTGTGCAGCGGAAGCACGAGATCGCGATCAGCGCCAGGGAGCAATCCCGAGAGCATCTCGACGACAGTGACGCGCGTGCCCAGCGCGGCGTAGACAGAACCGAGTTCGAGCCCGATGTATCCTCCGCCGACAACCAGCAGAGTGCCGGGAATGTCTTCGAGATTCAGCGCTCCGGTGGAATCCATGATGCGCGGAGTGTCGAGCTTCAAGGTCGGGACGATGGCGGGGCGGGAACCGGTCGCGAGGATGATGCGATCGAAGGCGAGCGATTGTGTCGAGCCGTCGGCCTCGACGATTTGCAGCGTGTTGGAATTTTCAAACGCCGCGCGGCCCTGGATGTAGGTAACTTTGCGCTGCTTGGAGAGAATGCCGAGGCCGCTGGTGAGTTTCTTGACGACGCCCTCTTTCCAGGAACGGAGACGGGCCAGATCGATTTTCGGCGCGGTGAAATCGATGCCCCAGTTTTTCGCCTGCTCCGATTCCTCGATCAGCTTGGCGACATGAAGCAGCGCCTTCGATGGAATGCAGCCGCGGTACAGGCACACGCCGCCGGGGTTCAGTTCAGGATCAATGAGAGTGACGGTCATGCCGAGATCGGCGGCAAGAAATGCGGCAGCGTATCCTCCGGGACCGGCGCCGACGACGGCGATGTTGAGCGATGGAGTGTCAGACATGATTAAAAATTCTCGTAGAGACGTTGCTTGCAACGTCTCTGCAGGCAGCGCCGCAAAGTAGAATTCGACGATACCGCAGGCAGAGACGTAGCAAGCTACGTCTCTACGATTTCCTTATCCCTGCACCGACAGCAGGAACGGCTGTTCAAACGCTTCGGCGATCCAGCGCAGGAAGCGGGCAGCATCTGCTCCGTCAATTAGGCGGTGATCGTAAGAAAGCGAGAGCGGCAGAATCAGCCGCGGCTCGAACTTTCCTCCGTCTTTCTCTTCAATCCACTCCGGCTCGATGCGTGAGCGCGAAAGCCCGAGGATCGCGACTTCCGGATGATTTACGATGGGCGTAAAGCCGACGCCGCCAATCCCGCCGAGATTTGTGATGGTGAATGTGCCACCCTCCATGTCGGCGGGCGTAAGTTTTTTGTCTCGCGCCTTCTTCGACAGCTGCGACAACTCGACGGCCAGCTCGACAATATTTTTCTTGTCGACGTCGCGAATCACTGGAACCAGCAGGCCGCGATCCGTATCGGCGGCCACTCCGATGTTGATGTACTGCTTGTAGACGATTTCTTCATTCTCGATGTCGATGCTGGCGTTGAACTGCGGAAATACTTTCAGCGCCGCGGAGCAGACTTTGAGCGCGATCGCGGTGACCGTCATTTTGCCGCCGGCCTCTTCAGCCTTCGGAGCGAAGCGGGCGCGCAGTTGCTCAAGCTCAGTAATGTCGGCGCGGTCGTGCTGCGTAACGTGGGGAATCGTATTCCAGGCTTCGGCGAGATGCTCGGCCGTCTTGCGGCGAACTCCGCGCATCGAGACGCGCTCGACCTTTCCCCACTTGGCGAAATCGGGCAGTTGGGGCTGAGCAAAATGTCCGGCGCGCGGCGGGGCCTGGGCCGCGGTGGCAGCGGCGGAGAGCAGCGCCTTCGTGTGCGCCTTGACGTCGTCTTCGCTGATGCGCCCGCCGGGACCCGTGCCCTTCACTTCGTAAATGTCGACTCCGACCTCGCGGGCAAATCGCCGAACGTGGGGCGCGGCGGGAATCGGCTGGCGATTTTCAGTGCCCGCAACTTTGCCCAACTGCACCGGCATCGTGAAGATCGGCGCGGCCAGTTGCGGCTGATCCGGCGGCAGAGCCTGTTCTTCCGTCTTGCCTTCGGCGCGAATTGCGGCCTGAAATGCGAGACGCGCTCCGTGCTGTCCGGAAACGTGCTCGACGGGAGCGTTCCGCACGCGCTGGGTTTCGGCTTGGGCTGGGGCTCCGCCTTCGAGCGTGAAAATCACCTGTCCGACTTTGATCTTCTCGCCTTCTTTTACTTTGACTTCTTTGACAATGCCACTCACCGACGACGGCACTTCGACGACGGCCTTGTCGGTTTCGAGTTCCATGACCGGCTGGCCTTCCGAAACTTTCGTGCCGGGAGCGATCATCAAGCGAACCAGATCGCCCTGAGAAATATTCTCTCCAAGCTCGGGCAGCTTGAATTCGCTGGGTCCGGAGGTGGTCGTTACCACCGCGGCAGGAGGGGCAACCGCGGGCGCGGAC
>JBEKWZ010000063.1:0-9549 GCA_049512555.1 Candidatus Sulfotelmatobacter sp.
CATAAAATCTTCTATTGCTTCTCATTGCTCATTGCTCCAAACGCTCAACCCACGGCCTTCCTGTGAGGACGATTGAATAAGGGCATCGCGGTTTATCCCGGTTCGTTTGATCCGCCCACCAACGGGCACCTCGATCTGATTGAGCGAGGCAGCAAGATGTTCGAACAGCTGGTGGTCGCGATTCTGCGTAACTCGGAGAAGAGTCCGATGTTCAGCTTGGCGGAGCGGCTCGAGATGCTGCGACATCTGACTGCTGATTGGAGCAATGTTCGCATCGATACGTTCGACGGACTCATGGTGGAGTACGCCAAGTCGATCGACGCCATGTGTGTGTTGCGCGGCATTCGCGCCATCAGCGACTACGAATACGAGCTGCAGATGGCGCTGATGAACCGCAAACTCGAGCCCACGCTCGAAACGGTTTTCATGATGCCGGCCGTCAAATATTCGTACGTAAGTTCGCGGCTGGTGCGCGAGGTGGCGCAGGCCGGGGGGCCGGTGAAAGATCTCGTCCCTGACGCGGTGGAACAGAAGCTGCGGGAGAAGCTGGATCCCGCATACAAACTTCGGGATACTCAGCTCATTGAGGTCCCGAGGAAAAGGAAGAGGAAGGCATGACCACGGCAACCACGGAAGCGCTGAGACTCACCGACCGAATCAATCGCATCGAGCCGTCCGCCACGATGGCGGTGGTGGCGGAGGCCGACAAACTGCGGCAGCAAGGCATTGACGTGGTCGATTTCGGTGCGGGCGAGCCGCACTTCGCGACGCCGCAGCACATCAAAGACGCGGCCATCGCCGCGATTCAAGGCAATTTTACGAAGTATACCGCTGTCGCGGGCACTGCCGAGTTGCGCGATGCCATCGTGCACCGGCACAACGTCGATTTTGATTCCGACTATCGCCGAGAGGAAGCCATTGCTTCGACCGGCGGCAAACATGCGCTGTTCAATGCGATTCAAGTTCTGGTCGATCATGGCGACGAGGTGATTCTGCCTGTGCCGTACTGGGTTTCGTTCAAGGACATCGTTCGCTACGCGGGCGGAAAGTGCGTTCTGCTGGAATCGGACGAGGCGCAGGGATTTCGCGTAACCGCGGAGATGGTGGCTCGGCTGATTACACCGCGGACGAAGGTGATCATTCTCAACTCGCCGTCGAATCCGTCAGGTGCAGTGATGAGCGCGGCCGATATGACCGAGGTGATTCGACTAGCGCATGAGCGCGGAATCTGGGTGCTGTCGGACGAGTGCTACGTGTATTTGAATTATGCGGCCAAGAATTTTTCGGTCGGGTCGCTGCGTGAATATAAGGAGCGCATGGTGGTGCTGGGATCGCTGTCGAAGACATATGCGATGACCGGCTGGCGGCTGGGTTACGCGCTGGCTCCGGCGGCTGTGGTGAGCGCGATGGCCAAGCTGCAGAGCCAGTCGACGTCGAACCCGACTTCGATTGTGCAGAAGGCCGCGGTGGCCGCGCTGAAGGGGCCGCAGGAGTGCGTGGAGCAGATGCGACTGGAATACATCGAGTTGCGCGACCATGTAGTGAAAGGGTTGCGCTCGATCCCTGGCGTGCGGTGCACGCTGCCGGAAGGCGCGTTCTACGCTTATCCGAACATTTCGTCGTTTCTCGGCAAGGGCGGGTTGAAATCCGCGTCTGACGTGGCGGGACGGCTGTTGCGCGAAGTCCACGTGGCCACCGTTCCCGGTGAGGGCTTCGGGACAAGCGAGCACATTCGGGTATCGTATGCCACCTCGCAGGCGGAGCTCGATCGCGGGCTGGAGCGCATGCGGAAATTTTTCTCGGCACTCTAACGCGCAAGTGCATCAGATAGTTCGGTTCGGCAGTGGGCCGTTCCATTTGTGGGCGGCCTTTTTTGTGGGTGTTAGGTTGGCATGGGAAATCTTTATCCTTTGTTGATGCTTCCGGTGTTTGATCCGCGTCCATGGGGCACGGGTGACTTGTCGCCGATTTATCCCAACCACAAGTTCGAAGAGAAGATTGGCGAGGCCTGGCTGAGCGGGGACGACTGCAAGGTGGCGAATGGGCCACTCACGGGAAAAACGCTCTCACAGTTGAGCGACGAGTACCAGCGGGAACTGGTGGGCGAGGCCGCGCGCGACCCGAGAAGATTTCCGTTGTTGCTGAAGTTCCTTTTCCCTCACGAGAAGCTTTCCGTGCAGGTTCATCCCGACGATGCGCAGGCGCAGCGGGTCGGCCAGCCGTGGGGGAAAACCGAGTGTTGGTACATTGCCCATGCGAAACCGGGAGCGCAGATTGCGTTGGGCCTGATGCCAGGCGTTACGGCGAAACAGTTTGAAGAAGCGATTCATCAGCAGCGGGCTGAGGAAGTTCTCAACTGGATGAATGTTTATGCAGGCGACATGATCTATGTTGCGGGCGGCACGGTGCACACGCTGGGGCCGGGATCGATCGTCGTCGAGACGCAGCAGCAGTCCGACACGACCTATCGGCTCTATGATTACGGGCGGTTGCGGGAACTGCATCTGAAGGACGGCATGGCGGCGGTGAAGGAAAAAGTGAATTCGGGGAAAGTGGTGCGGCGTGCGCCGGAACAGATGGACGGCGGCAAGAACCGGCATGCTCCTCTGGTGTGCGCGCCGTATTTCGTCGTCGATATGTTTGAGGCGAAGGAAGCGCTGGAGCTCTCCACGCAGGACGACACGGGGCGGAATTCTGTGCAGATTCTGGTCGCAGTGGAAGGCTGCGGAGCGATCGAGGCGGGTGGTGTGGATCCGGTAACGCTGGCCAAAGGTGACGCGGTCGTGGTCCCCGCCAGTCTTGGTAAATTCACCGTGCGACCGCAATGGGCGTTGGAGTTTTTAAGGGCGTACGTTCCGGGCAAGCCGCTGCCCGAGCCTGAAACCAGGATGTAGGGTCATTCGAAATTTGCGATGAGAGAGATGAGAAAAGTGCTCGAGAAAATCCTTGGCTAAGAACTCCAACTTCTATCCCGTAATCCTGGCAGGAGGGCGCGGCACGCGCTTCTGGCCGCTCAGTCGCAAGAAGCGCGCGAAGCAGTTGCTGGCGCTCGATGGCAAGCAGACGATGATTCAGCAGACCGTGGCACGGTTGTTGCTGTTGGCGCCTGCGAAACAATTCTGGATCATCGGCAACGAAGACCTGCGACTGGCGATTTCGAAGCAGCTTCCGAAACTGCCGAAGACGCAGATATTGGCCGAGCCCGTGGGGCGGAATACGGCTCCAGCCATCGGGTTGGCAGCGTTTCTGCTCTTGAGGCAGAATCCCGATTCGGTAATCGGCCTTTTTCCGTCCGACCACGTGATTGGCGACGAGGAGCGCTTTCGCCAGACGCTGCGGCGCGGAATTGAGATCGCGGCGGCGGGTGAGAACATCGTGGTGCTGGGAATCCGTCCCAATCGCGCGGAGACCGGATACGGGTACATCGAAGTGGGAAGTGCGGAGCAGGGCGATGCTTTGCGGGTGCGGCGCTTCACCGAGAAGCCTGACGCAAGCAAGGCCGCAGAATTTCTCGCTGCGGGAAATTACTTCTGGAACAGCGGAATGTTCTTATGGAGCGCGCGCACGCTCGCCAATGCACTGCGGGAGCATCTGCCGAAGACGGCGGCTCTGCTGGAAGAAATCGCGGCGGCGTTCGGGACACGCAAGTTTGCCGCGACGTTTCGCAGGCTGTATCCGAAGTGCGAAAACATCAGCGTGGACTATGCAGTGCTGGAGCCGCGCTCGGCGAAGGGCGAGCGAGCGGGAAATATTTTCTGTCTGCTGGCTGATTTTGGGTGGAATGATCTGGGTTCCTGGACGGCGCTGCACGAACATCACTGTAGCAAGAGCAGTCCTCCGGAAGACAATCTGGTAACGGGCTCTAACGTATGTCTGATGAATGCGCGCGGCAATTATATTTATGCTCCGGGAAAGTTCGTGGCGGCGGTGGGGGTGAGCGATTTGGTTGTCGTGGAAACTCCGGATGCTCTGCTGATCACGACCCGGCAGCACGCGCAGGATGTCGGCAAGGTTGTAAAGTATCTTGACGAGAAGAGGATGCATAAGTTGGTGTGAGCGGAAGTGGCTGAGTGCCGACTGAATGACGCAAGAGATCAAGTTCGGAACCGACGGCTGGCGCGGAATCATCGCGGATGATTTCACGTTCGACAACGTGCGCCGGGTCGCTGGTGCGATCGCTTCCTACGTATTGAAATACGAAGAGGCGCAACGGGGAGTGTTCGTGGGGTACGATGCGCGCTTCGCCTCGCCACGGGCGGCGCAGGTTGTAGCCGAGGTGATTGCGGCTTCCGGCATCCCGGTCAAACTGGCCAACGATTACACGCCCACGCCCGCGATTTCCTACGCGGTGAAGCAACAGGCAGGGGCGGGCGGAGTGATGGTCACGTCGAGCCACAATCCGTGGAACTGGAATGGGGTGAAGTTCAAAGCCAAGTTCGGAGGGTCGGCCACACCCGCGATCATGAAAAAGATCGAAGAAGAACTCGCTGCGGGGGCGATGCCGAAGGGAACGAAGGCGGCGGTTGAGGAAGTTGATTTCAAGAAGGCTTACGTAGCTGCCGTCTGCAGTTTTGCGGACATGGACCTGATCGCAAAGACGAAGTTCAAGTTTGCCGTGGACGCCATGTATGGCTCTGGACGGGGCGTTCTGACCGGGATCTTTGCCGAACGCGGAGTGCAGTACGTGGCGATTCGGGAGGAGTTGAACCCGCTGTTTCCCGGGATAAATCCTGAGCCGATTGAGCCGCACACAGCGATGCTGCAGGAGACGGTGGTTCGTGAGAAATGCGACGCGGGCCTGGCCACTGACGGGGATGCGGATCGCGTTGGCGCGGTTGCCGAAGACGGCAGCTTTGTGGATTCGCACAAGATCTTCTGCGTAATCCTGCGCTGGCTGCTGGAGCGCAAGAAATGGCCGGGCGACATAGTGCGCGGGTTCAATACCACGCGCATGATCGACCGCATCGCCGCAAAATATGGACGGAAGCTGCACGAGACTCCTATCGGGTTTAAATACATTGCCGATCTGATGATGGAGGGCAACATCCTGATGGGAGGAGAAGAGTCGGGCGGCATTGGATACTCACGATTCTTGCCGGAACGCGACGGAGTGCTGAACTGCCTGCTGCTGGCCAATGTGATGGCGGAAGAAAGCAAACCTCTGGGACAGTTGGTGGCAGAGTTGCAGCGCGAGTTCGGCGCGCATTATTACGGGCGGCTCGATCTGCATATTCCGGAAGAGATGAAGCAGAGTGCGATTCAGCGGGCGCGCGCGGAGAGTACGCAGACTCTGGGCCGCTACCCCGTGTTGAAGAAAGAGCACATGGACGGGGTGAAGTTTTTTCTGGATGCGCCGACTAACGGAAACGGAGCTGAAGCGTGGTTATTGTTCCGGGCGTCCGGGACGGAGCCGCTGTTGCGGCTTTACTCGGAGGCTTCATCGCCGGAGTTGGTCCGCGAACTGCTGACCGCAGGCGAGAGTTTCGTGAAGAATCAGTCTTAGCAAAGATTTCGATTCACAGAGACATCATGGGAGAAGATCTAACTTCGGTTCAGGCCGATTCGCCCGAGGCTCACCGCTACAACCGCATTCGGCGGTGGTTGGGTGTTTCCGATTTTGTTGTAGGAGTGTTGTTTCTGGTTGTTTTACTGGCCACGGGGTGGTCTGGCTGGTTGCGCGACCTCGCGATCAAGTTGGTCGGTCAGCACTATTCTTTGAACCTGCTTCTTTATCTTGTGTTTCTGCTGTTGATCAGCAAAGCTCTGGGCATTGGCTTCGACTATTACGGATTCCGGCTGGAGCGCGGATTCAAGCTTTCGACGCAGAGATTCCGATCGTGGGCGTGGGATGAGGTGAAAGGTTTTTTGGTCGGCTTGGTAATGGGCAGTGTGGTGGTGGAACTGTTGTACTTTACGATCCGGCAGTGGCCGCAGCAATGGTGGGTAATCGCCTGGGTGCTGTTCATGGGGCTGTTCATCGTGCTGGCCCAACTGGCTCCGGTCGTGCTGTTTCCCATCTTCTACAAGTTCGAACCGCTCGACAACGAAGACCTGCGGCGGCGTTTGGTGGTAATGAGCGAGCGCGCCGGGACGCGGGTGCGGGGCGTGTACCGCTGGAAACTTTCAGAAAAAAGCAAGAAGGCGAACGCGGCCCTGACCGGGCTGGGCGCGACCCGCCGCATCATTCTGGCCGACACGTTGCTCGACAACTACACGCCTGAAGAGATTGAAGCGGTGCTGGCCCACGAACTCGGGCACCATGTTCATCGCCACATTCTGAAAAGCATTTTTGTGCAGGCAGTAATCACGCTCTTCGGTTTCTGGGCGGCAAACTGGGTTCTGCACTATTCGGTCGACCAACACATGTTCGAGGAACTGTCGGACTTCGCCAACCTGCCGCTGCTGGCGCTGGTTTCGGTGGTGCTCTCATTCTTGCTGATGCCGGCGCTCAACGCGTATTCGCGGTTCAACGAGCGGCAGGCGGACCGGTATGCTTTCGAATCCATCGCCAGTGTTGAGCCGTTTATCTCGTCGATGAACAAACTGGCGGAGCAGAATCTGGCAGAGCGAACGCCCTCGAAGTGGGTGGAATGGTTTTTCCATTCGCATCCCGCTATTTCGAGGCGCCTGGCGGCAGCGAAAGAATGGGGCCGCAAGCAGGACTTGCATCCGCAAGTGTGAACGGCAGGTGTGAACGGTTTATGTTAGCGGCTGGGGTCAGCGTTCTCGCAGAATCTCGATCACGCGCTGCAGATCTTCTTCCGTGTCGACCCCCACGCTGTCATGAGGAGTTTCGCCGACGTAGATCGGGATCCCATTTTCAAGGAAGCGTAATTGTTCCAGACGCTCGGTTTTTTCGAGTGCAGATTCCGGCAGGGTTATGAAGCGGTCGAGAGCGTTCTTGCGGTAGGCATAGAGCCCCAGGTGCTTGAAGTAAGCAGGCTGCGTGATGTCGCGATCGAAAGGAATGGTCGCGCGCGAGAAATAGAGTGCACGCCCAGTGAGATCTGTGACCACTTTCACGGCATTGGGGTTCGCGATGTCGACCTCGGCTGCGGGGGTCATCAGAGTTCCGACCTGCGCGTCAGGGTTTTCCATGACTTGCAGTAAAGTCGCGATCTGCTCAGGGCGGGTGAGAGGCTCGTCTCCCTGGACGTTGATGTAGACGTCGGCCGCCATGCGACAGGAAATTTCATGCACACGCTCGGTGCCACTGCGGTGCGAAGGCGAAGTCATCTCGGCCTTCCAGCCGTGCTCACGGCAGACTTGCATGATTTCATCGGAGTCGGTGGCGATGAGGACGTCGGCGAGCAGCGGCGACGAGCGCACGGCTTCATAGACCACACCGATCAGCGGCTTGCCGGCGATTTGGCACAACATCTTACGGGGCAGACGCGTGGAAGCCAGGCGGGCAGGAATAACAGCGATGGCTTTCATATACGTTCGGGTCATTGTGATCGCGAATTAAAGTTGGGCAAGATCGAGCGCTCGTGAATGAGGGTTCGGGGTGCTTCTTGTTGTTGGCGGTAATGCCGTAACCCGAGGAACATGTCGCAGAGTATATCTTGGATTGAGCGGGTTTGACCTATTGCGCGGGCGCTCTTAGAATTGAAGATCGGACGCAGCGGGTCGACGCGTCGTTGCATCCATGCTGCGAGTGCCGGGGGCGTACCGGCGGCAAGGTTCCTTTCGCGCATCCTTCCCGATTTGCAGGCAGTGGCGGCGTAGCTCAGGTGGTTAGAGCGACGGTCTCATAATCCGTAGGTCGTAGGTTCGAGTCCTACCGCCGCCACCAGATTCAAACGACAGTAAACGGGGCGTTTACTGGACTAAGGCAGTTGGGGACTCTGCCTCTAGTGTTGCCACTTCGTTGCCACTTTGCAAATTTGTGGCTTCTGCGTTACCAATCACGAGCCTTTCCAGCTTTGCCATGGCGACGCGAGTGTCATCGGCTGCGCTTTTGATGTAGTACGTGCCTACCCACATCATGATTAACGCACGTGAATAGCGAGAGAGTGACCTTCAGCCGGCTTGTTCCGATCTGCGGATTGTGGTTTCTTCAGGTCTATTTGGTTCGAATCGCGCTTGATGCGGGAAGTGACACAGGGTTCTTCAGCAGCGGCTTGTAGGAGTGTTCTGGCCGCTTCCCAGCAACCCGTTTTGGATGACCAGCAAACTGACGAGCAAACCGGAATGTATGCCCGGGATGGACCCTCCACGACGCTGGCCGGAAGTCAGCTTCTGGGAAGTAAAACACGCAACCAGTTAATGAGCATTCACAGAAATTGCGGAAAGGTGGATCTCAAACTGTGCACTCCACCTAGTGTGGAGAAAATGCAGCACTGTAAAAATCCGTCGGCCGGAATCAGGCAACGCTGGGACTTGAAGGGTTCCCGGAACGAAGGTGTGGTCGTCACGGTTTCGGATCGCGCATTGATCGTCCTAAAGCCGATGGTCGGGTCCTTCGCCCAAGAGGGAATAAGCCCCCGCCGCATGGTTGAGAAGCTCCGATGCCGACTGGAAGGCTCCTGGCGGATCGCTAGCACTGGCTGCGACGGGGCAATGTTATAGCGCGGGGCGTCATCATATTCGCCGTAGGCGTCAAAGCGTTCGCGCAGTTCCTTTCTTCGAGATAACCGGTATCGCCCACACATGGAAGAATTATGGCAGATCGTCTCCAATGTGCGAATTAGACTAGGAGATAGGGAAGCGTGTTGCTGGGCTGGAGACTGCCCCATGGTCAGGCGGGCAGCTTCAGTTCCAATTGAGTTGGTCCGAGCCGAACCTTGGATGGCATGGAAGCCGGTGTCGAAGGGACTTCCTTAAGTATAAACTGCGAGGGGGATCAAGACGAGGAGTGACAGGACCAACAGCGCCGACTTTGCGATAACCACCAAAGAGTCATCGGAACCGGATCGTGTCGCCTTCGGCAATCGATGGACCGATCCATGAGCAATCGAGCGATGGTGTCGACCGCCATCAAACAAGTATTCGACACGGACTGACTGATGCCCTTACCGGGGCCGCAGGATTCGGGGACGACCCCGACGACAATTACTTCGGACGGGGCATGACCGGCCAGCCTCAACTGCGTAAGAGACTCCCGTACTCCAGGGTCATGCGATGTTAGGCGAAGCTGCGCTTGAGATGTGCCAACCTCAGACCATGCAAGATCGTCTTCGCAGTAGACGCACAGCGTTCCCGGCTTTTCTTCTTCACGCGGATAAATAGCATCCGCGATTACAACCAGATCGGTATCGTACAAATAGGGTGCGAGGTCCAGTCCGGGAGTCCCGAGATCGAGAATTTCAACACTCGAGCCGCACTCGTATCGGCGACGAAACATTTCCACGGCCAAAGGGCCAAAACCGTCATCGCCAAGAAGAACGTTTCCGATGCCGACAACTGCGATGCGGGAAGGATGGCTTGCAGTGCTGGCATTCATAAGACTTTCACCCGCGCGATCTCGCGGCCGCTGATATCGAGCGTGTGGCAGGCACACGCCATGCACGGATCGAAGGAGTGCACCGTGCGAAGGACTTCCAACGG
>JBEKWZ010000064.1:0-9540 GCA_049512555.1 Candidatus Sulfotelmatobacter sp.
TCAAGGATCTGACGTTTCAGGAGCACCTGAAGCGTTACGGGCCGCAGGATAAGTTTGGATACAAAGATCTAGTCCCGCTGTTCAAGGCAGAGAAGTGGGATCCGGCCGACTGGGCGCGGCTTTTCAAGCAGGCGGGCGCGCGTTACGTGGTTCCGGTCGCGGAGCATCACGACGGCTTTTCTCTGTACGACTCGGGCTTGTCCGACTGGACTGCTGTAAAGATGGGTCCGAAGCGCGACGTGATTGGAGACCTGGCAAAAGCGGTGCGGGCCGAGGGACTGCACTTCGGAGTGTCGTCGCATCGCGCCGAGCACGATTTCTTTTTCGATGGCGGGCGCACGTTTCGCTCCGACGTGAACGATCCGAAATACGCCTCGCTCTACGGGCCCGCGCACGCCTGGCTCTTCGACCCTGAGCAGAAGCTGGCGAATGACTGGACCTATGTGAGTCCAGAGTATGCGAACGACTGGCTGGCACGCGCGGCAGAGATTGTCGAAAAATATCAGCCCGAAGTGATGTATTTCGACTGGTGGATCGGGCAGCCGAACTTTCGGCCAAACGTCACCAGGTTCGCCGCCTTCTATTACAACTACGCCGCTGAGCACGGGATTGCAGGCGTGATCAACATGAAAGATTATTCTCTCGACTGGCACGCCGGCGCGCGCGACTTCGAGCGCGGATTGAGGGAAGGCATTGAGCCAGACCACTGGCAGACCGATACCTCGATCAGCAATTTTTCGTGGGGCTATCTGGAGCACGATCAATTCAAAACGCCAGAGTTCATCGTGCATCAGCTGATCGACATCGTCAGCAAAAACGGAAACCTGCTGCTGAATATTGGGCCGCGGCCGGATGGAACGATTCCCGACGAAGTGCGCAACACGTTGCTCGAAATCGGCGGCTGGCTCAAACAAAATGGCGAGGCCATCTACGACACCACCCCGTGGACTGTATACGGCGAGGGTCCGACGAAGATTCAGCCGGGCTTCGGACACGACAAGGATACGAAGCCGTATACGGCGGAGGATTTTCGCTTCACGCGCAAGGGGAACTCGCTGTACGCGATTGAAATGGCATGGCCGGAGAACGGGCGAGCGGTGATTCACGCACTGGGGGCCACGCAACAGGCAAAGGGATTGCAGATCAAGAATATTGAATTGATTGGCAGCGGCGAGAAAGTGGAATGGCGCCAGAGCGATGATGCGGTGCGGGCGCAACTGCCGGCGGCGTCGCCGGGAAAGTATGCGTACGTGCTGAAAGTTACGCTGACGCCGTAGAAGACGCAGGTACCTCAGAGGCTAAAGCCCTAACCGAGAACGGAAGCTTATCGCAGCGCTGAAAGCGCTGCGCCACCCAAAAGGTTGTGTGGAGCGAGCACTCCTGCCCGCTTGCATGCGGCGGCAAAAAGCAGCGGGCAAGAGTGTCCCGCTCCCTCTCGCGGCTAGAGGCTACGGAAGCGCTCTTTCACTTCGCGGACGAAATCCACGAAGCGGGGCTGGGTGATGATCTGGGGGTGCCAGCACAGGTCGCGTTCGATCAAATCGTAAGTCTCAACGATATGCGAACCGGGCAGGGGATTGCCCTTCGCGTCATGATCACGCCCCATGAGCCAGAGGTGGTCGGCGACGGCGGAGGCGGCGGTAATGTCGTGGGTGACCACGATGATGGTGTTGAGGTCGTCCATGTTGGCGACCTTCTGGATCAGCTCGCTAGTCTTTTCCAGCATGAGCAGGTCGAGGCCGCTGAAGGGCTCGTCCATGAGCAAAAAATGTTCAGAACAGAGAATCTGCTGGATGATAGCGCAGCGCTGACGCTGTCCTCCGGAGAGTTGCACGGGGTAGAGGCTCGCCTTGTCGAGCAAGTCGAACTCAGTTAAATACTGGACGACTTTGTCGTGCGCGGCTTTGCCGTCCTTTTCTTTCTGGTTTGCGGCGAGCAGCAGGTTCGACATCACGGTGCGATGCTCGAACAACGGATAGTCCTGGGCGACGACTCCCACTTCTCCAGGTTGCACCGGTCGGTCGAGGCCGTTGATGGTAACGCGGCCCGAGGTCGGCTTGTTCAGGCCGGCGATAATGCGGAACAGTTGCGTTTTGCCGATGCCGCTGGGGCCGAGAAATCCCACGACCTGGCCCTGCACGTGATCGGTACAGATGATGTCTTTGATTTCCGCGGTGACGTGTTTGAGGATGGGACGGCCGTCGTATTCCAGGGAAACGTCGTCCACCTTCAGCAGCGTTTTTCCGTAGGTGTAGGAAACCATGATGTCGTCGTCTTAACTCGTAGCTCGTAACTCGTGACTCGTTCTTACTTGCGTTCCAAAGTCAGATCCGCATACGGACAGAAAACCTCGCGCAGCAGGCCGAGGCCGTAATCCTGCGCCAGGCCGAGCAGCAGGATGGTCACCTGAATCGCGAATACCGCGCTCAGATGAAAATGCTTGTTCTGATTCAGCAGCATGGTGCCGACTCCCCCTTCAGAACGCGAGATGCCTTCGACCATGGTCAGCATCATCCATCCCATGGCCGCATTCTGGCGAAGGACCTCGAAAGCTTGGTCGGCCTGACCGAGTATCACCACTTCATAGACGACGCGCCATTCGTTCATGCGCAGCGTGCGCGCCAGATCGAACTCTCCCTTGGGCACGCTGGCCACCACTTCGGCCATGCCGGTAAGAAAGAACACCGACACAGAAAAGACCAGCAGATACAATTTCTCCTCATGTCCCGTTGTGGACATTAAAGCGAAGAAAAACGTAAGGCCCACCATGGAAAGAAAACGCAGCTTGCTGAGCAGGGTGACGATGGGACGAAAGAACGGAATGACCGTGAGGTAAGCCATCAGAAGCGACAGGACAGTCGCGACGGCGATCGCCTCCAGATTCAGAACGAAGCTGGTGATCAGTTCGCCGCCCAGGCCCTCCATCCACATTTCGCCCAGAGCTTGCCAAACTTCTTTCGGCTTGGGCAGGAAGACGGTCGGCGAAAAAAACCAGATGAAAAACAGCAACACCAGCTGGAATCCAACCATCCAGCGCACGGTTTGTTTGGAGATCACCCGATTGGGTGAGAAAACCTCAATCGCCTGATTCATCTGGTTTTGCCGTAGTAATTTGTCTGCCGTAGTAATTTCGAAAGGTCTGTTTGTCATTTCGAGCGAAGCGAGAAACCTGCTTTTCCCTTCGTGCCGGCAAACAGCAGGTTCCTCGTCGCATTCGCTCCTCGGAATGACAAAATATGTAATGCGAGTTAGCTGCCGAGCAGAGTAATTTCCACGCGGCGATTAGCCGCCTTGCCCGCGCTCGTCTCGTTGGTGGCCACTGGATTTTGCGATCCGTGCCCGGCAATCTTGAAGCGGTTGTCGGGGAAGTTGCGCGGCGCATGCTTCTGCAGCCAGTCTTTCACCGCAGCAGCGCGCGCATCGGACAGCGCCTGATTCACTCCCTCGCTGCCGGTGTTGTCGGTATAGCCGTCGACCTGAATGAACAAGCCGGTAATAGCCAGCGAGTCTTTCAACTCCGACATCGTACGAACGCCTTCTTCAGTGAAGGTTGCTTTGCCGGTATCGAAGTTGATCGAATACGACCGCTTCGAAACCACCGGCCCGGTTTCATTCGCGGCGTACTGCGGCGCTTCGCCTTCCGCGCCGCCGCTGCTCATGCGCGCCTGCGCTCCCGTAATGTAAGACTTGTCTTCAATGTCCTTCACGTCGGGAATGGGCGTGTCTTTGAACAGCGCGGGATACTGCTGGGTCGCGATCTTGGCGAACACCGTGTAGGTCGAGCGGAAGTTGTCGTTCGAGCCCGGCTCCAGGCCGAACAGAATCAGGTTGTCGGCGAGATTGTTGACGGTCGAGCCGCCGAGATCAACTTTCAAGCCTTGCGCGTCGTTCTCGGTCACACCTTTGTAGTACTTGTACCAGTAGGCTTCATCCTGGTCGGCATAAACCTTGGCGCTGATGGCCGAAGCTTTGTGCAATACCTGATCGAAAGCCTTGATCTGGTCGCCGGCTTCGAACGTGGCCGCCAGCAGGCCTTCGATCTCGGCGCGATTGCGTTCGAAGAAGTTCTTCGGCCCGAGAATCACGGCCGGCATCTGCGAACGATATTGCTTGGAGCTGACCACTTTCACCAGGCCGCCCTTTTGTTTGGCGATAGTCACATCGCCGGGCGTCCAGGTCACGACGGCGTTCACGCAAACGCGTCTTTTTTCCGAGGTCAGACGTCCGTCTTTGACGACAGTACGCTCCTCGCACTTTCCGGCAACATAGTCGGCGGCGGCGACGTTGTAGTCGGAAGCGTTGATCCAGTTGACCGCATCCTCATCAAACGTCTTCTCGTCGGGATTGTTCTTGATGCCGTTGTCGCCTTCCCACTTCTGGGCGATGTTCCAGTCGCCGTCACGCAGCACGCCCTCGACCAGCAGGCCTTTCGCCTTCTGGGGATCGCTCTTTACTTCCGGCGGCGCCATCAGCGAATCTTCGCCGCGGCTGTAGCCGGTCGCGCCAATCACCTTTGCCTGATAGTCAGGGCCCAGCTTCTTCAGCTGCGGGTTAATCGCGGCGAGAAATTGTCCTGAACCATCGCCCATGATGACTACGAAGTTGGCGCCGTTGGAGCATTGCGACGAGCCGTTGGAAATTTCGCGGGCGCAGGCGATCAGGTCTTCCTGCATTTTGCCGGTGTCGTCCTGGCGGATGAGCATCAGGTTGACGCCGTGCTTCTCCATGAGCGAGCCTTTGGTCGTGCTCGCGCCACCGTTGGCGTAGATCATATTCATCTGGGCATTCCACTCCCAGATCTCACCGCGAATCAAAGTTGCGGGCACGCTCGCGGCGGACGACGTGGGAAGCGTCACCGGCTCGACGTTCTGCACCAGAGCATCTTTAACGTCCGGCAAGGCGGCCTTCTCCGGCACGAGCGCTTTCATAACGCCGGGGGTGGGAATCCAGCCAAGTTCCGCGGCCTTGCGCAGTCCGAACACAAAGCCCACCACGATGAGAAATATCAGAAGAATCTTTGGCCCGGTCTTTAGATGTGCCATGTCTTGCGTTTCCTCCCGTGTACAACCCGTGCTGGTCCAATTCTCACTGGTTAACTCAGCTTAGAAACTTCGTTACTTGAACATGTCCCCGTAATCGCCCGCGCTTTTCACCGCCGGAGGGGCGTCCGCCGCCTTGCTGGCCGGAACCGGCACCGGTGCTGCAGTTGCGCCCGGCAGCAGGAACGCCGTATCGGTGGCGCCCGAAGTGAGCAACTTCTGTTCGTAGGCGTCGAGTTTCTCAAGGGCGTCGGTTTCGACCGCGCCGTTTTCGAGATCGATCGTGTCCATGAAATTCTGCGCCAGGCGCTGGAAATCTTCCATCTCGCCCAGCTTGCGCCCGGCCTCTTCGGCAAGATGTTCCATGGTCTGGTCGTAGAGTTCTTTTTCGTCGCCCGTTCCCTTGATAACGGCAAGCGCGGTGCGATAGGCGCGGAAGGCGGTGTTGATGGTCTTGTATTCGATCTCCGCCTGCTTGACTTCGTTGTCAGTGTCTTCGATGTAGAAATCGATGTGCACCGCCCACTTGCTCAACAGGTCGTAAATGTTCTGCAACTTGTTCAGCAGTTGCTGGTAGCTGAGATTCGATTTCTGCAGCCGCCCTGCCTGGTTGGCCTTGGCCTTCATCTGTAAGGCCATGCGCAGCTGCTCGTTCTGGTCAGCGCTGGTAGTCGCGAGTTTCTTGGCATGGGCCGCCAGGCGCATGTTCTCGCTGGCCAGAGCCGAGTTCTTGTCGATGATATTTTTCAGATACTGAATCTGCCCGCTAACATTCGAGATCTGCTGCGACATGACGTCGCGGCGCTTGCGCATCTGCGACAGGTGATCTTTCAGGATGCCGATGGGATCAATATCGATGATGAGCCCGGTTATGGCCCGCATGAGCAGGCGAAACACAAGGTGGGTGCGGCTACTGAAAACCACAAACAGAATCGCGCCCAGGATCGCCGCCAGTTCGACCATATGCAGCGTATCGGCCAGCATCGAGACGACGAAGGGCACAATCTGCGCCCAGCCGTAAACCGCGGCCGCCGCGGCCAGGACGATGAAAATCATTCCCGTCTTGCCTTCGGGGCGCGACCAGAACGACTTCAGTTGATCGCCAAGATTATTCGGAGTGGACGGTGTAATACTCATTGGTTTCTCATCCCTGGAGAAGGCTGACGTACTTGGCCTTTTCCTGATCGATCTCAAGAGCGCGCCGCTGCGCCGCGATGGTGAACTGCGATTCGGCGCGCTGAATCTTACCCTGCGCCGCCACCAGTTCGCTGGTGACATCAGTGAGCCGCTGCTGCAGTTGCGCAATCTCTTTCTGCTTCTGCGCGATCGCGTCCGTAACTTCTTGTACCTTCTTCTGGCGATCGTCAATTTCTCGTTGCTTGGTGGCGGCCGCCGAAGCGGCGAACGATTCCTGTTCGTTCTGCAGCGCAACTTTCAGCCCGTCAAACGTAGCGAGAATCTTTTCCTGGGAAAGCCCTTCTTGCGCCTTCGCCTGAACTACCGCCGTTTTGAAGCGGGTACGCTCATCGAGCGCAGCAATGGATGAGAGTGGATCGAGATACTTGTGAATGGTGGCGGCGACCTGGGTCGCATTGAAATTGGTTTTCGCCAGAATCCTCTGGTAGCAGTGTTCCGTTTCTTCGCTCATTGGCTGGCCGCTCATTGTCTGATAAGCGGTCTGAGAAGGTGCGCTGTCACCCGCAACTGCAACCGGCGAGACAACGGCGGGCACTGCTTCAGCGTGGGGTTGCGGATGCGTCTGGCTTTGACCTTGTCCCGCGGGCTTGGGATCGTCGTCCTCGATGATCACATGCTTGATGCCATCAAAGAATTTGTTACTCATAGCAAACTCCTGACGTTATGTTACGTACAATGCTACGTACACTCCCGCCACGCAGTTCCCCGAGGACACAGCTCCTATTGTTCGTTTGTCGGTATGTTACTGAAAATGATCGCCTCGGCATAGCGTTGCGTGGGAATGGGTGCCTGCTCTACCAACAGCTCCGTCTACCGCGGGCAGACCATCCGTGCAGCGTGGTACAGAGGATGCTATGTCCTGAGGCGAGTGATGTCAACGCCGGGAACCACGCCGAATATTGCACTTCGCAAAGCCGAGTTTGCAGAAGGCGGCCGGGGGTTCGCTGCGCCGTCTACGCTCGACATGGAATCGTATAATTTCGCGAAAATGGATTCAGTGCAGGAGAGAATCTATGCGGCGCGTTCGATATTCCGTGGTGGCAAGTTTAGACGGCTACATTGCCGGTCCCAAGGGCGAATACGATTGGATCATCCACGACCCGGATTTCGATTTCAACGAAGTGTTCAGCCAGTTCGACACCCTTCTGGTCGGGCGACGCACGTTTGACACCATGGTGGCCGCTCAACGTGTAACCATGCCGGGGATGAAGACGATTGTTTTTTCGCGGACGCTGCGGCCAGAAGATCATCCTCAGGTCGAGATTGTTGCGCGCGATCATCAGAAGATCTTGAGAGCTCTCAAGGCGAGCCCGGGAAAGGATATGTGGTTATTCGGTGGCGGATCGCTGTTCCACAGTCTCGCCGCGGACGCACTCGTTGATACGGTGGAAATCCGTATTATCCCGATCCTTCTTGGTGGCGGTGTTCCCTTGTCGCCGGAACTGGAGAACCGCGTCAAACTGTCGCTCACCTCTCACAGAATTTTCAAGAGCGGCATTGTCTCGCTGGAGTATGCGATTCAGTAACACTGTGTCGGCGAAGCACAGCAGGCTAGAAGTCATCTCACGAATCCGCGCGGGTAGGCAGGCGGACGTCAGGTGCTAAACCCCAGGATTTTTTGGCGCTCCGGACTGAAGCGCCGCTCTTCCACTCAGAAGCATTTTATGAGATGGCTTTTAGTCTAATCGCACGAGAAAAACTGAGCCTTCGGGAGTTTCGGTTTCGGCGGCGAGTTTCTGGGCGCGATCATGGTCGTCATCGAGCACGCGGACCCTGATCCACCAGTCTCCGGCGGGGCTTGCGAAGCACAGCACTTTGGCCGTGTGATAACGGTGCTGCAGGTGATCGGCGAGTTTGTTCGCCGCCGGCCCGTGGGGAAATCCGCCGATTTGTACGGCCCACTTTCCGGGGGAATCGGGAGACGCGGACTGCATCAACTCGACCTTCACTTCGGCGACGCCAGGTTGCCAGACGTCGAGCTTGCGGGCGGCGGCAAGCGAGAGATCGAGAACGCGTCCGGGAATGAATGGCCCGCGGTCGGTGATGCGCACCAGCGCGGCGTGCCCGGTCTTGACGTTGGTGACGCGCACGATGGAGCCGAGCGGATAGGTGCGGTGCGCGGCCGTCATGGCGTGCATGTTGTAGACTTCGCCGTTTGATCCGCGGCGGTTGTGGTAGGGCGGACCGTACCAGCTGGCCAGTCCGGTTTCGGTGGCGACGGGCTTCGCATTGGGGGGCAGCGTGGGCTCGGCGAGGTCCGCGTCGGCGTCGGGCTCTTTGGGTTTGGGGGCAGCGCTTTCTTTTGCTGCCGGGATGTTCGCGGCGGGCTGAGTGCCAGCCGACTCAGTCGTTGCGGTTGTGGTTGTAGCCGGTGGCGGGGGCGGTGGCACGCTCACGTGCACCTGCTTGGGTTGGCCGCAGCCGCTCAGCAAAACAATCGCGATGAGAACTATCAGTAGCATGGCGACGCGGACAAAGCGGGCGCGGCGACGCGGCGTGACTGCGAACGGCGTGCGAACTTCGGCTACTTGGGCGGGTGGTGGTGCTGCTCCATGTAGTCGGCAAATTCCGTAAGCTTCTGCGAGGCTGTCCGCAGGGCCTTGGTGGAGTGCGTTCGAACGGCGGGAACCACTTCGTCGTTGAGATATTTGATGAATTCGGGAATCTCTTTTTCCAGGCGCTCGGCGGCCTCGTTGATGGTTTGACCGACACGGGCCGACGCGTCTTCCACCTTGCGGTTGAAGTCGTTCATGGTTCTCCTCGCGATGATTCGGCGTGAATGGATTCACGCGCTGTTGCGGATGCCAGGCAAGGTTATTATTTCGCGGCCGGGGTGCGCGGTCAATGGCGAGATGGCTGAATTCGGTGGTTCGCTTTGGCTGGTGCATGTGTTGCTGGAGATCTGCGCCGAAGTAATTTCCTGCTTACGGTAAAATGCGGGCTTCCAGCGATGAACTCAGAAGAAGCTAAATCGCAGGCTGCGGCGCGGGAGCAGAGTTTTCGCACGCAGCTGCTGGCCTGGTATGAGGAGCATGCCCGCGATTTGCCCTGGCGAGAAACTCGCGATCCCTACGCCGTGTGGCTGTCGGAAATCATGCTGCAGCAGACCCGCGTGGCGGCGGTGATTGCTCATTATCACGAATTCCTGCGGCGGTTTCCGACCGTGGAGAAGTTGGCCCGCGCGCGCGAGGCCTCGGTGCTGGCGGCGTGGAGCGGCCTGGGATATTACCGGCGGGCGCGCATGCTGCACGCGGCCGCGAAGATTGTCGCGCGGGAGCGGGGAGGTATGTTTCCTGAGACGGAG
>JBEKWZ010000065.1:0-9358 GCA_049512555.1 Candidatus Sulfotelmatobacter sp.
ACAAGACGCGGAGCCGGGCTTACATCTTTTTGATTTGCGCGAGTCATACGACCAGTGAGGCGCGCTACATTCTGGCGGACCAGCCGACGGCGGAGTTCAAGGTGATGGAGCCGCGGAAGCAGGGAGTGGAATATTATCCCGACCACAATGGGGACAGTTTTTATATTCGGGTGAATGATACGGGGCGGAATTTTCGGATTGTGAAGGCGCCGGTGGGCGATCCGGGGAGCGCGAACTGGAAAGAAGTGGTGGCGCAGGATCCGAAGGTGATGATTGAGGATACGGACTTCTTCAAGAACTATTCCGTGTTCTACGAGCGCGAGGGTGGGCTGCCGCAGATGCGGGTGACGGATTTGCGCAGCGGACAGTCGAGGCGGATTGAGTTTCCGGAGCCGGCTTATGGGACTTATCCGTATTTGAACCGGGTGTACGACACGACGGAGTTTCGGTATGGATACCAGTCGCCGATTACTCCGGCATCGGTGTTTGCGTATGACATGGAGAAGGGGACGTCGACGCTGTTGAAGC
Source organism: Candidatus Sulfotelmatobacter sp. (assembly GCA_049512555.1). Classification (GTDB taxonomy): domain Bacteria; phylum Acidobacteriota; class Terriglobia; order Terriglobales; family Acidobacteriaceae; genus Sulfotelmatobacter. Next base: position 529 of record JBEKWZ010000065.1, read on the forward strand.
AGAAAGAAGTGCCGGGAGGATATGACCGAACGAAATATCAAGTGGAGCAGGTGTATGCGACGGCGGCGGATGGGGTGAAGATTCCGATTTCGGTGATGCACTTGAAAGGGATCAAGCTGGACGGGAAAGAGGCGCTGTATTTGTATGGGTATGGGTCGTATGGAATTTCGATCGACATGTTTTTTGATTCGAATATTTTCAGCATGGTCGATCGCGGAGTGGTGACCGCGGTGGCGCACATTCGCGGCGGTGGTGAGATGGGGAAGGCTTGGCACGATGCGGGGCGGATGATGAATAAGAGGACGACGTTTACCGACTTCGTTTCGTGCGCTGAATTTCTCGTCACGAATGGATATGGATCGAAGGATCGGCTGGTGATTGAGGGGCGGAGCGCGGGCGGGCTGCTGATGGGGGCGGTGCTGAATCTGCGTCCGGATCTGTTTCATGCGGCGCTGGTGGGAGTGCCGTTTGTGGATGTGATGAATACGATGCTGGATGAAACTTTGCCGCTGACGGTGGGAGAGTTTGAGGAGTGGGGGAATCCGAAAGAGAAGGCGGCGTTTGATTACATGATTACTTATTCGCCTTATGACAACGTGGAGGCGAAGAATTATCCGGACATGCTGGTGCGGACGTCGTTCAATGACTCGCAGGTGATGTATTGGGAGCCGTCGAAGTATGTGGCGAAGATGCGGGCGCTGCGGACGGATCATAATACGCTGATCTTTAAAGTGAATATGCAACCGGCGGGGCATGGCGGGTCGTCGGGGAGATATGACCGGCTGAAGGAAGCGGCGTTTGATGATGCTTGGATATTGCGGGAGATGGGGATTGAGAATTAGAAATCCCCACCCTTCGACTTCGCTCAGGGCAGGCTTTCTCGCGCAAAGGGCGCGCGAGAAATGGGGCACCCGGAAATTCCCTTTCGGGCCGGTGGTGAAGGATGCGGGCACGGGGTCCTTCGACTGCGTGGCGGCTGCGCTTCGCTTGCCGCCACTTCGCTCAGGATGACAATTTTATTTGAGGGTGACGAATTCGATTTCAGGAAGGCCGGCTAGATCAGGCCGGCGCGGACTCGGCGGAGGAAGTCTTCGGCGTCGGATTTCGCCTGGGCCAGGACTTTGGGCTGGTTGCGGTATTCCAGAGCGACTTCCTGGAGGAAGAGTTCGACGGCGTCTTTGGGTTTGAAACCCTGGGTAACGAGTTTGCGGATGCGGGGCGTGAAGCTGTCGGCGTCATCGGGAGAACCTTGACGCTTAGAGTGTTCGGCGCATTTGTGGTCGCGAAATTTGGCCGCTGCCAGGCGGTCATAGGCGGTGCGGGCGTCGGGATCGTTCAGGAACGTGGGGATGGGATAATTCCAGTCGCACTGAGAGCATGTCCATCCCTGGAACACGTGGGTCGATGTCCAGATGATTTGTCGCGCGGTGTTTTGCTCCAATTTGCGGTGATCTGCAGTGTGGTTGTCCACGAGCGAAACGGCTCCTACCCGCAACTTGCGTGGCCATGCGAACTTTGTTTTCGCAATGATAGCCGTAAACGGGGACTAATGGGGCGTGTTAAAAACGGTTCCGGGATGAGTCTCTGCTGCTGGGCCGGTTTTGCTGGATGCTTTGGCGGACGGGTTTGTCCGCTCCACATACACATCGACGTCACCGGTCAAAGTGCGGAGACTCTCCGCTGTTTTGGTATGGAACGCCTTCGACCGCAAGGATCAGATTCACACACCGAGAGCACGCATGATCATTCAATGAACTAATGGGTCATTGAGCTCAATGCCGCAGGTTTTGGTGGCTGCGAGCGTCCAAACATAATGCCGGTTTCTACCTCCACTGGCTTTCCGTTCTGTAGGTACGGCTTAAATCGCCATTGCGCCAAGGCATCGGTGATGGTTTTTGACTGGTCGGGAAATGCGCTGAGGAAATGAATGTGCTCCACCTTTCCGTTTTTGTCGATGATGATTCGGACCGGAACAGGGTTGAACCTATGTTCGGTAAAGACCGGGTCAACCTGGGCGATCAGGTTTTCGTCGCGCGCGTAATCCTTGATGCACACCGGGACGGCGCTACTGGCCGCGCCCGACGGGGGACTGGCTTCTGCGGGCAACTCCATTTTGTTCATGTCCAGGATCAGGCCCTCCATCAGTTTGGGGTCACGGCTGGTTAGCACGATTTCCACGGCGTGGCAGCGGATCTCGGTAGCCGCAACATACCAATGCAGCTGCGCCACCGGAGACATATATCCAAAGAAGTGGAAGGTGTGGCTGGCTATCTTGACCTGACGAAGCGGGAGTTCGAGTTTGTAATCCGCCTGCAAATGGTCTTTCATGTAATCCGTCAGCTCGAGCGCGTTCGCCACAGGCAGAGGCGTAAAGAACATGTCCTCGGCGGTGATCAAGATACTGCCCGGGATTGGTTCCTTATGTGTGTCTTTATCTGTATCTGTGTTCGGGGGTGCGATCTCGGCGAGCACATAGCGGCCGCTATCCGACGGAGGCGGGCCGTCATATTCCTCGGTCCAACCCGGAGGCAACACGTATGTCATGCCAAAATACTGGTCACGAAAGACGTTATTCGTCACGCTCCCGCCTTCTGGCAGGGGAGTTGTGGAGTCACTGGCGCTCGACCAGGCACCCCGTACCAGAATCTCTCGCTCCGGCGACCGCATGCTTTGCGGATCGGTCTTTTGCCCCCAGGCTACCGACATGGATAACGACAACAACAGTATGGATCGAACGATAACCACCAAGAAACCTGGTAACCGGGAATACATACTTTTTCCTTCCAGTACGAGGAGTGAATGATGTCGACTTCTGGTTCGTTCTAAGTTTCGTTCAAGCTGGGAAAAGAGCTGGCGAGACTGCGTCTCGCCAGCAAGGTTGCGCAGTGCGTGTTTCACAAGTGCCTTTTCAGATCGGGAGGTAAATCCCCCAGGGGTTAAAGCCCTCTTTTTTCGAGGCCCTGGACGGCACGGCTGAAAAGCCGTGCCCTTCCCAAAACCGATTTATGAACGCGCTCTAAACGGTTACAGCGAGCGCAGGAAGTTCAACAAGTCCTGCTGCTGTTTGGTGGTGAGGCTGGAGAAATGCGTCACCACTGTGTTGGCCTCGCTACCGGAGCTCTTGTGGTCCAATATCGCCGTGTAGAGGTCGGTGGTGCGGCCATCGTGTAGCAGGAATATTCGCTGCCCCAAACCCCACAAGGGAGCCGTGCGGAACTGCGTGCCGCCGGCGCCGCCCTGCGAGACGTTGTCCTCGAGGCGAGTACCCATTTTATGGATCTCGAGATCGGAGAACGCAGGCACCGGGATATTGCTCAATCCAGGAGCGAAGTTTGACACTTGAGTTGTGCCCGGCGTCGGACTGTGGCAGGTGGCGCAGCCGATGGAGCTAAACAAGGCACTGCCATTGGCGATCGACGATGCGGCGACCTGCTGTCCATTGAGCATAACCCCGCCGGGTGGCGGCGGAGCCAGGAACCGCATGAAGTTGGCAAACGCCGAAACGTCGTCGAGAACCGCGGCGTTCGGCGTCGAATTTGGGTTGGATGTATCTTCCGGGTAACCAGCCCCGCCGAGGTTGAGGCAGTTGGCCGGCAGCCCAGTACCCTGCTGATCTTCTTCCGGCAGTGGACGATCTTGGGGGAACAGCTCGTTGCTGATGCCCATCTCGACGTTGTAAGCCTCACCGGCAAAGGTGTGCAGCGACTTGTTCTGTGCCTTCCAGCCAAAGCGGGAAATGGTGCCATCATTACCGTTGCGGTTGAAGGTGCCGGAGATGCCAAGGGAGTTGACGTGATTCGCAGCTTGGTTAAGTAACAGGGTTGAGTCATCGAGGTTCTCGATCAAGCCGGCGCCAAAGACTGGCGTCGGAATCCGGAAGATGATGTCGTTCGCCGCCTGAGCCGCAGCAAAATTCGGCTGCTGCAGACTGCAAGTGCCCGCATCGGGGCGGCCTGTAACCGTGAACAGGTCTTCCACTCCGCCATTGGGCGCTTTGGTGTTGGCCGCTCCGCTGGCGGTAAGGAAGAACGGGAACCGGACTTCCACGGTTGGACCATTGGCGGTAAGGAAAGGCGGTGGGGTGTCGGCCGGCGCGACCCCGTTGCTGGTGAAAAGGAACTGGGGATTGACGGCAGCGCCGGACCCGCCAAACGCAGGTTGCGCGTGACACGAACTGCACTGATTTGAGTTAAAGCGCGGGCCTAGACCGTTGTTGGCGGAGCCGGAAACCGCCTCCACTTCCTGGAAGCGAATGAGACCGTCGTTGAAAAAGGCGGTGAAGCCGTTCGGGTCATTCGCCGGATCGATGATTGTCCCACCTGTGCCGCGGCTGGCACTCTGCACTCCGGGGTCGGTTTGAGCAAATGCCATTCCGGTAAGGAACAACACCGCCAAAGTCAAAACTGACGCGGGTTTACTTGTCTTGATCACAATTCCTCCTTGTAAGGTTCGTCTCCCGATTTGCCCTGAGATCCTCCGTCGGCCCACGTTCAGACACACGGGGGCCCTGATCCCAGGGGAATCCAATGCGGGGCGGCTTGTCCCGAAGCGTACGGGTACGCCGACGGACAGAGCTCCGCCCACAGTTTTCAGACGATGGTGGCTGAGGTTAGCTTCCCACCCGAGGTCGAGGAGTGAAGAGGAAGCGTCCAACGCGTGGTTCTGAAACGGTGGTCAGAGACACGCGTTCACGTTGGTGTTGAGCTCGCGCATTGCCATGCAGTCGAAAGTCTCAATGCTGTGGCTGCTTTGGCTGCGGCTTGGGCCTGAAGAGTTAAGTGGCCCGCGCATTGAATGCCACAATCGTTTTGCGGCGGCTCATTGCGCGGGAAATTGTTGCCCGAGAAGTTAGCAGATTCCTTCGACGTGTCAAGCTAAATGGTGATTTCGTTACGAAATCCGAAAGTAGTTTGTGCAGGGTCAGCGACCACGGCCAATCTGAAGTCAAAGGCAGTGAGACGGGGAGAATGTGACCCTTCATTGTGCACCTCCGTGCAGGGGTGAGACACACTTCGAGTTCGGTCTTGATGTTTGAGCGACGGGCGGCGCGGGGTTGGCCTTAGCTGTTCTGCAGCTGCGGACCGGCGAGAAAAGCCGGTGCCGCGCTTACCGCGAACGGAACAGCGCTATGGGAGCGGAATCCCACTGGGGATTCTTTCCTCAGGTGAGGAAAGAGGATCGAACATTGCGGAGAACTCTAGGATGGATGCAGGATTCGGTCAACGGCCCGGAAGTACATTTGTGATATGAGAGACACTGGCCCAGGAATGGAGAAGCAGGTCCCTCCACTACGCCGTCGCTTCGCTCCGGCTCCGGTCGGGATGACAACTGGGTGGTCGATTCCCTTCGTCTCGCTTATTTCGCATTCTTTACTTCGTCTTGATTTACTTCACGTCGAGCGGAAAGACGACGGTGCCGATCTGGCCGGTGTTGTTGTCGCGTGCGAAGAAGCGCATGTCGTAGGAGCCGGGGGGCAAATCGAGTTCGGCTTGCAGCTTGATTCCGTCGCGCGCCCAGGCTTGGACGATTTCCGGCTTGGGATTGCCGCGGACGGGATGAAGGAATTCCGCGGCCTCGCGCGTGTCGCGGGTGAGAGCGATGGCTCCGATTTCGAGATCCAGGGGATTGGACTGGGTGGGGTCGATGCTGATGCCTGCGAGCGGTATGGTCATGAGGAATTGCGTTTTCTTTTTGTCATTCCCTGTTGCGGCCTCGGTCGCGGCATCTGTGGCGGCGGGCGCGAGAACTTTCACGAACATGGGAATGGCGCTCAGCGGCACAGCGGAAGCAAGGGCGTTGATCTCCTGATCGTGGACGGTAGGCGGAGCCGGAGTGGAAGGCTGGCCGTAGTAGAAGCCGTCGCGGGTGCGAACCTCGACGTGCTCGGCGGATACTTTGACTTTCAGATCGCGCCAGCCGGGCTTGCGGTCATCGGGCTGCACGGAAAATCCGAGCATGTAGTAGGAGCGCGAGTCTTCGACGGCGGAGTCGAGGCAGTTCATCAAACCGTTGGCTTCGACGCATTCGCCGCCGCCGGTGGACTCGGCGAAATCGCGCATGTGGAGGTCGAGGCGGCTCACGGCACCGCGGGAATTGTTGCGGGACCAGTCCATGAGCAGGAACGTGTAGACGGCGATGTTGGAATTGTTGAGCGCGGCCCACATGCGGCGGAGATCGCCGGCATAGGGGCTGGTGGGGATGATGCCTGCCTCGGAGGTCAGCTCGGGCATGAAGCCTGCGGCGAAGATCAGGGTCTTGCGGCCGGGGATGCCGGCGTAGGCTTGTGCGATGTCGCGAATCTGGTTGATGGCGCCGATGACGCGGTTGGTGCGGGCCATGATGGATTCGGGGCCGACGTCCAGTTTCTTCAAAGTCTCGATCAGCGCTTTGGGGTCGGTGCTGAAGGGTTGCACCTGCTTGAGGCCTTTGCTGGTGATGCAAAGGAGTGAGACAGGCTGGTCGGCGGTGACGCCCTTAGCCAGGAATTTACTGAGATTTTCTTTGGCGTCGGCACGTTGAAATAGAGAGGTGTTCAGAAGATCGATCACGAGGATGGTGTAGCGAAGCTGGTGGGCGTTGTCGAAGGGGAGATTGGAGTATCCGCGGTCGGGGGCGAGGGAGGGTTTGGCCTCGGCGGCGGGCGGGTGCACCTCTTCGAAGACGGAAATCGTTTGATCCTTGCCGTTCTCCTGCAGGCGGAATGCGTCTTTCGTGAGGCCGGGCAGGTGATTGCCTTTGTGGTCGCGGACGACGACGGGAACGAGAACCAGATCAGTACGGCTGCGGAAGGTTGCCGCGGGTGAGTTGTCGGTTGGGCCAAGCGCTTGCGGTGGAGGCGAAGTGGTCGGGGCTTGCTGATTTGGGGTCCGCTGCGCCGAAGCCGGCGCCGACAACAGAATCACGAACAACCAGATTGAACACACGCCAAGCCGCGAATGCATACGACTCATCACTTGGCGAAAAAGTAGTCGAAGGAGCGGACGGCGGTGAATTCGTCGTCTTTGATGTCGAAGACGGTGTAGAGCTTGGTGACGTAGAGGACGTCCTGGACTTTCTGGGTCAGGTTGAGGAGTTTGAGTTCGCCGCCGGCGTTGCGGACTGTCGTGAAGCTGCCAACGAGTTCTCCGACGCCGGAACTGTCGATGTAGTCGACGCCCTGGAGATTGAGGATGATTTTCTTTTTGCCGCGGGCCACGAGGTCGCGGACGGCGTCGCGGAGGTCGCCGATTTCGTCGCCGAGGACGATGCGGCCGGTGATGTCGAGGATGGTGACGTGAGCGACTTCGCGGGATTCGATGGTTAGGGGCATGACGTTCCGTGGACCGATGGCGGGAATGGTAGTGGGTGCGAGGAGGCAAGTCAATGGGAAGCGGGTGGAGGTGGGCCTTCGGACCGGGGAGGCCTCAAAGTCCCCACTCTAACGTCGCAAGTGCGCGACGTTAGAGTGGGGCACCCGGAATTAAGAAGCAGGTCCCTCCACTGCTCCGTCGCGTTGCTCCGGCTTCGGTCGGGATGACAACCTCGGGAGAAGAGTCACACCGGTGACGCCGAGCTGGGGCAACCTCGGGACGGTGAGCGGAATCTGGGAAGAGGGATCCCTGAGAAAATTGGATTTGAGGAGGCGCTGCCATGAGGATTCGGCGGGTTCGGGTAGTGGTTGGGTTGGTTAGTCTGGCGGTAGTTTGCCTGACGGGCTGGATGCAGGGCGAGTGCGCCAAGGATCATCGGGAGAATAAGAATGCGGGCATCCTGCTGACCGACTTTACGGTCACGGGGACGCGAGCGATGAGTGACACGGAACTGGCGGGAATCACGGGAGAACTGATTGGACAATGCTTTGATGAGGACATCGAGGAAATGGGAGAGCGGGTGCGGGCGCTGTTTCAGGATCAGGGATATTTCACCGTCGAAGTGAAGAACGTGCGGTTGAAAGCGGGGGATCCGCTGGGTATTCCGAAGCCGGTGACGATGGAGGCCGAAGTTGCGGAGGGTGTGCAATACAAATTGGGGGAGATTACGTTCGCGGGCTATCGGGCGTTCGGCGCGGACGAACTGCGGCAACAATTTCCGCTGAAGATTGGCGCGGTGTTTGAGCGGGGCAAGGTGGCTAGCGGGCTGGAGAGTTTGCGCAAGCTGTATCGGACGAAAGGGTATTTGGATGTGACGTTTATTCCGGAAACGCAGTTTGGCTCAAATGCGACGACGCATCTGAACATTACATTTCAAGAAGGGCCGCAGTACCGGCTGGACAAAGTGGAGTTCGTCGGGAAAAAGGAATCGACGGCGAGATTGCAGGTGGAATGGAAGCTGGACGAGGGGTCGGTCTACGACGCGAGTTATTTGGACCAGTACATCGAGGCGAATCGGGACTTGTTGCCGGAAGGATTTACGCGGGAAGAGGTGCAGATTGGGAAGGATTGTCCGAAGGGGCTGGTGCAGGTGCGGTTGGTAGTGGATGCGGCGGAAGATGCGGCGCGGGCCCCGCTCAAGAATGTGCCATGTGAAGACAAGAGCGAGAAGGCGAAGTAGTTGCGAGGAAACGAAAAAGCAGGTCCCTCGACTGCGCCGTCGCTTTCGCTCCGGCTTGGTCGGGATGACAAATTCGAAATATCGAGATGAAGAATTCGAAAGCGAGGTTGGATTACGAGTGGGCGCCCTGAGGGCGGGAGTCGAGTTCGAGGGGGGCGCGGACTGCGTTGTCTCGAATTTCCTGGATGGGTGAGGTGATGATGGGAGTGGGGTAGAGCGGGTGACGGAATTCGAGGTGCATGCCGCGGCCGACGTATTGCAGCTTGAGCATGGAGCCTCCCCAGGTGGAACCGGCGATGGC
>JBEKWZ010000066.1:0-9306 GCA_049512555.1 Candidatus Sulfotelmatobacter sp.
ACCGCGGCAAGTGGGTCGTTCTTTATTTCTATCCCAAGGATCAGACGCCGGGCTGTTCGCGCGAGGCCCACAACTTTGAGGTCGATCAGCCGAAGTATGCCGCGCACAATGCGGTCGTGCTGGGCGTGAGCGTCGACAGCGTGGATTCACACAAGAAGTTCTGCGCCAAAGAGGGCCTGAATTTCAAGCTGCTGGCCGATACCGAACACAAAGTCTCCGACTCCTACGGATCGCTGACCAATCTCGGCCTGGTGAAGTTCGCGGCGCGGCACACGTTCCTCATTGATCCCACCGGAAAAATCGCCAAAGCTTACACCAGCGTCGATCCGGTCAAGCACAGCGCCGAAGTCCTGGCGGAATTGGACGCGCTGCAGAAGCAGTGACTGCGGAATGGAGCGGCGGACGCCCTCGTCCGCCGGGGCACAGAGATTGCTCTGAATAAGTCTCGTGGCGCTGCCACCCCGGACGGGGGCGTCCGGGGCTCCATCATTGATGAACGGGTTACACTGAATTATGGTAACGGCGGCCAGCGGCGAAGTTCGCGAAGAGCGAGGCCGCGCCGCGTACCGCTTCCCGCCCGGCTTCGAGCGCAATTTGCTCTGGTTTGCCTTCCGCAGGTTTCGTCCGGCGAATCCCATCCTGCTCTTTCAACATCTGGCCAACACCTACGGCGACATCGCGCACTACAAAATTGGATGGAACCACATCATCTTCCTGAACCATCCCGACTACATTCGCGAAGTGCTGGTGGTGCAGAACGACAACTTCATCAAGGAACGCACGGTGCGGCGCACGAAAATGCTGCTCGGCGAAGGCATGATCACCAGCGAAGGCGCGCAGCACCGCTCGCAGCGGCAGGTTGCGCAGCCCGCGTTTCATCGCCAGCACATTCCGGAATACGCGGCCACGATGGTCGAAGAAGCAGTACGCCTCCGCGACCGCTGGCGGCCCGGCGAGCAGCGCGATATTGCAATCGACATGATGCAACTCGCGCTCAATGTAGTCGCGCGTACTTTGTTTGCTACCGATCTTCATCAGGAATCAGGCACGAAGGCCGGCATGGAAACTCGCGATGAAGTGGCCGAACTGGCCAGCGCCATCAACCGCATCATGGGTCTCTACAATTTTCTGGTGATGTTGCCGGCGGCGGAGTGGCTGGTGCACGTGCGGCCTCCCGGCCTCGCTGCTTTCGTCAGAGCGCGCAAGCGCATTGACGCCGTCGTCTACCGCATGATCGCTGCACACCGTCAGCGCGGCTCCCGCGGCGGCAGCCTGCTCGACCTGATGCTGGCCGCTTCGCCGGATCACAGCGCCGCTTCCGAGCAGTCGGTGCGCGATCAGGTGATCACGATTTTTCTGGCTGGGTACGAAACTGTCGCCAACGCGCTTTCCTGGACGTGGTATCTGCTTTCGCAAAACTCAGAGTGCGAACGCCGCTTCCATGCCGAGATCGACCTTGAGTTACAAGGCCGCTTGCCCACATTCGACGACGTTTCCCGTCTGCGTTATGTGGAAATGGTCTTGGCGGAATCCTTGCGCCTCTACCCGCCCGCGTGGGCAATGGGCCGCTACGCGCGCGCCGATTTTCAGTTAGGCGATTTTTTCCTGCCTGCGAAGACGACCGTTCTGATGAGCCAGTTCATCACGCACCGCGATGCCCGGTTTTTCCCCGATCCTCTGCGTTTCGATCCGGAACGCTTCACGCCGGAAGCCAAGTCGCTACGAACCAAGCTGACGTATTTTCCTTTCGGAGCCGGCGTCCGGCAATGCATTGGCGAGTCATTCGCGTGGATGGAGGGCGTGCTGCTGTTGGCGACACTAGGCCAGAAGTGGAAGTTGAAACTGATTCCCGGACACCGCGTCGAGCCCGAGCCGCTGATCACGCTGCGTCCCAAGTATGGCATGAAGATGCTCGTGGAGCGGCGGACGCCCTGTCCGCCGGACGGAGCATAGCTCTGCGTATGAGATATCGCTACCGGGAGCAGCATCGCGCTGCACGCAACCCCAGACGAGGGTGTCCGGGGCTCCACTTATTTCTCGGCCAGATACATTTCGGCCACGCGTCCGACAATCTTTCCTGGCTCCGAGTCCGCAAGATTCGTGAGCGCAACGACGGTCAACTGATCGTCCACGTAGCGCGCGATCGCGGTTTCGAATCCCTGCCATGATCCATCGTGGGCAATGCAACGATGCCCAGCCCTCTGTTCAATGACCCAGCCAAAACCGTAGTCTCCCTTGTTCGGCTGGCCATCCTTGAGTTTCACTGGAGCCCACATCAGGTCACGGCTCGGCCGCTTCAGCAGTTTTTCCGTGTACAGCGCAGCGTCCCACTTGGCCAGATCGAGAACCGAAAAATAGAGGCTGCCGTCGGCGGTGGTGTTCACGACAGGCGACACCCACTCCTGATTTTTCAGCTCGCCGTTTACTAGCCGGTAGCCGGCAGAACGATTGGGGACGATATCGGCTTCACTAATAATGCGCGTGGATTGCATGCCCAGCGGCTGGAAAATTCTCTGCTGCAAAAAGTCGCCGTAGAACTCGCCGGTCACGCGATGAATCAAAATTCCGAGCGTCACGTATCCGAAGTTGCTGTACTCCCAACTCGTGCCGGGAGGGTACGCCAGAGGAATGCTTTCGATGAGTTTTAGCTCTTCGTCTTCGGTCCAGTCTTTGCGGAGGTCGAAGTCCTTGGGATAGTCGCCGAAGCCCGCGGTGTGACTGAGCAACTCGCGCACGGTCACCTCCTTCCAACGGGCCGGAGCGTCGGCAAAATATTTGGTCAGCGGATCGTCGAGGCCGATCTTGCCTTCCTCAACCAGCATCATGACCGCAGTCGCGGTGAATTGTTTTCCCACGGAGCCCGACTGGAAAATCGTCTCCGGCTTCACCGGCACTTGCAATTCCACGTTGGCCAATCCGAAACCTTCTGCTCGAACAATCTTGCCGCCTTTCGCCACCAGTAATGCCAAGCCGGGGATGTGCTGGCGCTGCATCTCAGCTTTGACGTAGTCGGAGACAGCTGCGGTGGTCGCGGGATTCTGTGCTTCGGCTGTGAAGTGAGCGAAGAAGAAAATCAGAAAAACAACGCGGCTGGAAAAATGTCGCAGGCTCATGGGTGTGTCGGGTTTGATTGGCAGGACCCGAGTCTACTGGCAAGAGCGCTTTCCGGCAAGACCGCTCGCCGCCTGGCATGATCGCCAGTCAGGAGCACAAGAAAAACGGCCTCAGTGTCCCTCAGTGTCCTCTGTGGTTAAGAGTTCTTAGCCTCGGCCGCGGAACTGGATGATGTGTCGCCGGTCGCGTTTCGACGGGCGGCCTTCCGGCAGGACTTCGAATTCGCGCATCGCCTTGCGTTCGGCGGCTGCCTTCAGGCGCAGTTCCCGGCTCTCGTCGGTTTCGCGGTAGAGGGTCTGCGCCACCGCCGCGGGACCGCGCACTTCGCTGAGCATCAGCACTTCCACCTGAAACTCCCCGCCCTCGTTGGTCACGCGCAACCGGTCTCCGGCGCGGACTTCGCGCGCCGCTTTGGCCGGTTGCCCGTTCGAGAGAACTCGGCCCAGTTCGCAGGCTCGTTTCGCCAGCGGCCGCGTCTTGAAAAATCGCGCCGCCCACAGCCACACATCTATCCGCATCCGCACGCCAGTCATCGATTTATTTTCCTATGAGGAAGGAATCAAAGCGCTTATCAAAAATGAAAAATCAGATCACTCGCCACGGTAAGCTGATTTTGCCGTCGCCCGTCGTCGTACGCCTTCCTGTCCCAGGCCCGTTCAAAGCGCAATTCCGGACGTATCTGAACGGTTGAGCCAATCCAGTGAACCCACGTGATCGTGTTCTCAGAGTAGCGCGTCGCGTAGCCCGTCCGCTGGCCCTTTTTGTCGTTGAGAAAGTCGCTGCGGAACGACAGGAAGTCATGCAGCGATAGTTCCTTCTGCAGAAAATTCACCACGGCATATTCCGGAGCCGTGCACCGCTGTTCGCCCGCCAGGCAATACGCGGCATTGGCGCCCACCTCTGGCTGAATCGTGCCGCCCAGCGCAGGCACATCGCGCTCATACATGTACCAGGTTTCGGTGGCCATGTGCACCGTCTTCGAAAATTTGTGATACCACGTCGCGTCATACTGTTGGAGATTGTTGTAGGCATACTTGCCGTTGTTAATTCCGTTGGCGCAGACATAATAATTGTCGTTCACCGATGTGCTCGTATAGCTCACGCAGGCCGTCGCGGAAGGCTTCGCATCCGGCGTCCACATCGCCACGTCGTGGCCATCGGTAATCCCAGCCTGCACCAGCCAATGGTCGTTCAACTTCACAGTGGCCATCAGGCCGGTGTCGGTAAAGGGATCGATCGCGTACAGCAACGAGTGACTGAAAATGTAATTGTTCGGTGCCAGTTGCGCCTCGATCCCAGGCACCGAGATGAATCGACCCAACCTCACATTCATTCCCTGGGCAATCTGCGGAACATAAATGTCGACATACTCGAGCGTAGGGTCAAATCCGTATTGATGACGATCGTTCAGCAATTGGCTGGTCCCGTAGCCCTTGCCTATCGTAAAGCGATAGTCCGTGCCGAACAGTGCCGTCAGGTGATATCCCCAGTCGACGTGCTCGCGTTGCACCGAATCCGGCAAGCGCTCGGCGTAGAGAACGATCTGGTTCATCTCCAAACGATTCGGGTAGTCGTCGTTCGCCTCGGGCGAGTTGCTATGCGCCGAGGTGCTGAAGTTCAGCGTGGGGTCGATCCATCCATAAAGCTTTGTCCGGCTCGTGGCTTGGTTGATTGCTGTCATCAGCGGATAGGTGTTCGTGTCGGGCTCTCCAATGACCGGCGAACCACCATAGGACCAATCTGAGTTGGGAAAGGGAGGCGAATCGAGTGGCGACGGAACTCCGCGCCGCGGCGGGGACGGCGATGATGATGATGAAGCCGAAGCTGGCCCGAACCAGTCCTGCCGGTAAGCCTCCGCCCAGCGGGCAAAGAAACTCTTCTTCTCCGCCGTTGTCTGCTGCGGAGCATCGGGCAGCGGTTTTTCGGACTGCTGTCCCGCAGCCAGAGTGCGCCCCAAGCACACTACGGCCACGGCTACAGTCGCAGTAAGGCGTAGACGACGGTGTGAATCACTCTTCGGTCGCATACAGGGGGCGCATAGGACGGAACCGGCCACCAAGGCCAATCAAGAGCGCAGGTTGGACACGCAGGGAAATAAACCGATCTCGAGGAATTACCAGAAAAGATTGGAGGCGCGGGTCGGAATCGAACCGACGCATAAAGGTTTTGCAGACCTCTCCCTTACCACTTGGGTACCGCGCCCTGCCCATACGTTAGCGTTCCTGCCAGAAAAAGTCCATTGTCGGACAGCAGGCTGGGGACAAAAAACTGGAGCGGGAGACGGGGGTCGAACCCGCGACATCGACCTTGGCAAGGTCGCGCTCTACCACTGAGCTACTCCCGCTCAATCCAAAAATTATACCGCATTTGCGCTTCAGAACGCCCGCTTGCGGCTCAGACGCAACACGAAGAATGCGTTACCGAGGTGCAATCCCAGGCGTAGGCTACGAGAACTCCACTTCAATTTTCTTCGTGCCCCGATCCAGCTTCACGATGCGGAAACTGCGAATCTGCCCGGCCTGGGCTGGCTCCGCCTTGGCCGGAGCGCCGCCGCTCTTCCAACGCGCCTGCAACATGGAACTCAATGAAGATAGATCCGCCTTCGCTTCTTTCGGAGCCTCGCTCTTCGCCGGCGCTGCTGCGCTCGCCGTCATTTTGCAAGTCGCATGAATGCCTTCGCCCAGTTCCACTCGGGCCTGACCACCCGATTCCTCCGTCATCATCATGCGCCCCGTAACCACGTCGCCTTCGTTGTGCTCAGCGATGTATTCGTCCAGCCCAGTCGGCACCAGTTGCTTCATTCCCAGCCTCATCTGCCGTTTCTCGAGATCGATGGCCAACACCTGCGCCTTCACCACCTGCCCGACGCGCAGCACGTCCTGCGGCTGGTTGATTCGCTTTTCGGCGCTGATGTCGCTGACGTGAACCATGCCTTCGATGCCTTCCGAAAGCTGCACGAACGCGCCGAACTTGGTCAGATTCGTTACCGGCCCCTCGACCGCCGAACCAACCGTGAAGCGCTGCGCCACATCTACCCACGGATCGCCCAGCGCCTGCTTCAGCCCCAGCGAAATGCGGCGCTCGCCAGCGTTCACTTGCAGGATGACAACCTCGACGGTCTCGCCCGCCTTCACCACGTCGCTAGCCTTCCGGATCTTGCCCTTCGACCACGACATTTCGGAAATATGAATCAAGCCCTCGATGCCGGGTTCGAGCTCCACGAACGCACCGAACTCCATGAGCCGCGTGACCGTGCCGCGCACCCGGTCGCCCGCCGTGAATTTCCCCGCGACCGCATCCCACGGGTGCGGCTGCAGTTGCTTCAGCCCAACCGAAATACGCTTCTTCTCTCCCTCCGACCCAACCTTGAGCACTTTCACTTCAACCGCTTGTCCTACCGAAAGCACGTCCGACGGCTTGTTCACGCGGCCCCAGGCGATGTCGCTCACATGCAGCAACGCGTCCACTCCGCCCAGGTCGATAAATGCGCCGTAATCAATCAGGCTGCGCACCGTCCCGCTGACGGTCTCGCCCTCTTTAATCTGCGAATAGAATTTATCCTTGGCGTGTCGTTCCTCTTCCTCGGCTACCGCGCGCCGATCGACCACGACATCCTCATCGGTGACGTCGAGCTTGATAATCCGGCAACGAATTTCCTGTCCCACCAGCTTCTCCATGTCGGCCGCGTCGCGCACTCCGCTGCGCGAAGCGGGCATGAACGCCCGCACGCCCACATCAACGCTGAATCCGCCCTTGATCACCGCCGTTACCGTGCCGAGAACTGAGCTCTTGTCGGCAAACGCTTTTTCGAGCGCCGTCCAATCCATGGGCCGTTCGACTTTGAACAGCGAAAGTTCGTAGTAGCCATCCAGGTCGCGCCCCTTCACCGTGACCAGACACTTATCTCCGGGCTTCAGGGTTTCGCCTTGCAACGCGGCGAGTGGCAGGATGCCTTCCGACTTGTATCCAATATCGAAAAACACCGCGTCGGCGTTGACCGCAATCACCGTGCCCTGCAGCTGCCGGCTGCCTTCAGTCTTGCGGGAATGGCTCTTGGTGTACTCGGACAGAATGTTGCCGAACGATTCGGTGCTCTCGACGGCAGGCTGGGTTTCTGGAATTTCGGGATTAGGCATGAAGGGGCTTAGAACCTCATCGCGGGATAAGATTTACTTAGGATAACACTGCAGAAGTAACGCTGGGTCGCGAGCAGCAAGCTCCAAAGCCACCCGCGCCGCTCAGTGCCCCACCCACTGCGGATCATCTTCTGGCCTTACGATCTGCCCGTCGCGCATGTGGATGATGCGGTCGCCGTACTTCGCTGCCTCCGGATTGTGCGTGATCATCAGCACGGTCTGGCCCAGTTCCTGATTTGACTTCCGCAACATGCCGAGCACGACGTCGGAGTTCTTGGAATCGAGGTTGCCCGTCGGCTCGTCGGCCAGTACCACCGCCGGCTTGTTGATGAGTGCCCGCGCCAGAGCGACGCGCTGTTGCTCGCCCCCGGAAAGTTCTGATGGACGATGTCCCAGGCGCTTGGTCAATCCGAGAAGATCGGTGATGCGGTTGAAGTGGGCGGGATCGCCGTCTCCGTTGCCGGAAATTTCCCGCGCGATCTCAATGTTTGAGCGCGCATCCAGCGTGGGCAGAAGATTAAATTTCTGGAATACGAAGCCGATCTTGCGCTTGCGCATGCGCGTCCGTTCGGCGTCAGAAAGCGCGGCCAGATCGTCGCCGTCGAGCACCACGCTGCCGCCGTCAGCCCGCGTCAGTCCGCCCAATAAATAAAACAGCGTCGACTTTCCGCTGCCCGACGGGCCTACCACGCTGACGAATTCGCCCTTCTGCACACTGAAGGAGATTCCGCGCAGCGCCTCAACCTCAATTTTGCCTACGTGATACGTCTTGCGCAGGTCTTTTGCTTCGATGAATGCTCCGCCCATGCCTGCATGAATCTTACACGAAGGCTCCCGTCCAGTGCGGAGACACCGTGTGTCACTAATGAAACTGTCTGGGATCGGGTCTCAGGCCGCGCCGATTTGGCGCGCAACTTGTGGAAGCCGCTGCTGCAGGCGCTTGGGCCCGCGCTTCCGTACCAGCAACAACCGCACCCGCTCCAGCAGATCGGCCGGCGCGTACATTCCCTTTGTGAGGAACACGTCTGCTTGCGAGTCGTGGTCGTAGATGCGGACCTTGCTTGAGATAAGAATCGCGGGCGTGTGCGGCGACTGGTCTTTGATCTTGGCGATCAGTTGCGGCCCGTCCAGGCCCGGCATCGCCATGTCGGCGATTACCAGGTCGACTCCGCCCTCCATGAAGCGCGCCAACGCTTCTTCTCCGCGCGAGAAACTCGCGACCCGGTAGCCTCGGGTTTCCAGCATGATTTTGCGGTGGGAAAGGGACTGCTCGTTGTCGTCTACACACAGAATCGTGCGCTTAGGTTTCATCAGCCTTCCGCAATCTGTCGGGCGCCGCCGCAGTCAGCGGGTCGCAAATTCAACAGATGCTTTTCTCAATATGAAGAATGTCAGAGCGAGATGAATGCTAACGGGAAGCGCACTCACTGTAAAGTAGCGTCGATGCCAATGGGACTTCCTGGCTATTGATTTTTTTTCACGCCGGTGCGCTGCTGCATTTTCCGCGGCTTGCGCAACGTCGGTCAAAGAAAAACTTCGCCACGCATCACTTCGATGGCGTTGCCGCCGACGCGCACGTTAACTATCCGGTTATCGCGATGCTCACCCTGGAGGTCGGCCTGGAATGCCGCTCGCACAAAAATCCGGCTCGGCCGCTTCATCTCAATGCCCTGCTCGATCAGCACGCGCTCGTCGGGTTGAGCAACTTTGTGAGCCACCATCCAAGCGGCCGTGCAACCCGCGGCCGAGCCCGTGGCCGGATCCTCGCCGTTGTAGAACAGCATGCGGGCGTGCAAACGAGCCGCCGGATCGACCGTTTCGCGGGCCACAAAGTACAGGAACTTTCCTCCTGTCTTCTCCAGATACTCACTCGCGCGGTTCATATCGACTCGCAACTTCTCGATCACGGCCAAAGACTTCAGCGGAGTGATCGTATAAGCGAGTCCCGTGGACACGGTTTCGATCGGCAGGGAAGGATCGAAATCCTCCACGCGCAATCCTGTAGCCCGCGCGAGCGCCTCGCGCTCGTGCTGCATGCCGAATACCGGATCGATCT
>JBEKWZ010000067.1:0-9305 GCA_049512555.1 Candidatus Sulfotelmatobacter sp.
AAGGTATTTCACCCCGTGGGGATCGAGCAGTTCGTGAATGTCCATGGGATAGTGTCCGGTTTTTTTGGCATAGGACCGGATGGCGCGGGAGTATTGCACTCCCCGGTGGATCATTTCCTCTTCGCGATCGCGCCGGATTTCGAAGGCGATCGTGGACGCGGCCAAGGCGGTGGCGATGACGGCCAAGCTTACAAACAGAAGCAGCGTCAGCAACACGTAGCCCCGCTGAGTGCGTCCGGCGCTCTCTGCGCTGCTTCTCCGAACTCTGCTTCTCCGAACTCTGGTCAGAAATCTGGCCCGTGTCACCGTCACCTCATCAAAAACTGTATTTCAAGCCCAGCTGAAGGGTTCGTGGACGATGGGCATCGATGGGCCGCAAGAAGGAACTGCCGTCCGTGCAATCCACATTCTGCGGCGCGCCCGAATTGACGCCCGGCAGATTCGTAGGCCCGCCCGCTGCCGTGTAGGGCAGTCCGTTCAGCCCGCCGCCGTAACAACTGACAATGTTGTTCGCCGAGTTCCCAATGTTGGGATTAAAAATTCGGAACTGGGTGTGGTTGAAAACGTTGAACGCTTCCACCCTGAACTCCACATTGCTGCCCTCGCTGATCTTGAAATTTTTCAGCATCGACAAATCGAAATTCAGCCGGTGCGGATTGTTCAGGAAATTCCTGCCAGCGTTGCCGAAGGTCAATCCCTGGGGCGCGGCGAAAGCCGCCGGGTTGTACAACAGGGGCCCAATGCTTTCGGCATTCAGTTTGGTGATCCCGGTCGGCAGCGCCGAACGCGGGCTGCCCACAATATCGGGATAAGACCCAGCTCCCGCACCGTTGGCCACGCCAGCATTATCCAGAACCGAAATGCCAACGTTGCTGCCTCCGTTGATCACGCTAAACGGAGTGCCCGACTGAAATACCGTGATTCCCGAAGCCTGCCAGCCATCGAGCAAAAAGTGGAAGATGTGCGAACCCGACCCGGGTACCGAGCCCGGAGCCCCCGCCGGGTCGCCCGTCGAATCATGCGCGAGCCAGCGCTCGAAGGTTTGCCCAAGTTTCGGCAAATCGTAGATGTAATTTATGTTCAACAAGTGCCGCTGGTCGAAGTTGGAACTGGCCCAGCTCGACCGGATGTTCGCGGAATTCACGAACGAAGCATCGGACCGGTCCGAGGAATCGTCCAGCGAATGGCTGTAGGTATAGGAAACTCCCACGGTCACCGGGCCCCGCGTGCGCCGTATCGTGGCCTGCAGCGCGTGGTATTGCGAATCGGCTAGATTCTCCAGGCTTAGAATCCGGTGGAATCCAAAGTACGGTCGCAACGTGTTCGGATCCGCAATCCCCTGGTTCACTTGTCCGTTCAGCGGGTTGTTGGTGCCGTAACAAGCCGCCACCAGATTGGTCCAGGCAGGCTCCGAGTTGTTGATGGTGAGTCCGTTGACCATAAAATAGGTCTGCTTGGGATCGCCGCTGCTGCTGTTGTTGTGCGTCAAGCAATCGGCAATGGTAATCGCCTGGCCCGGGTTGTAGGGGTTGCCCGTCAAAGCGATCCCGTTGTCCGGTCCCGTCGGGGGGACGGCTATCTGATTCGTCTGCAACTCGGCGGTAAGATGCGTTCCCTTGCTGCCTACGTAAGCGACAGTGGCGATCATGTCCTTGGGCAACTGCTGCTGCACGCTCAGACTCCACTGCTGCACGTAAGGCCAGGTCGTCTTGGTCGGAATCGAAGTCACGTCGAGCGGAAACGCCACCGGAGTCGTCCCGTTCGTCCCGCCCAGCCCGATGTTGGCATAGGAGAACGGGAAAGGATCGGTCATGCTGAGCACCAGCGGAGAACTGCCCTCCAGAGACCCGGTATTCGATTCCTTTGGCGTGCCGTGCTCGAAGAAGATTCCGTATCCGCCGCGGATGGAAGTCCTGCCATTGCCTTTCGGATCCCAGGCAAACCCGACGCGCGGTGAAGGATTAAAAATGTGAGCGCTCATGCAGCTCGATGGAACGCCGCCCTTGCCGCATTGCACTAAACCGTTGGTGACTGGGTTACTGGAATAAGGACTCAAGCTGCCCTGAGGATTCGTAGGGTCGAAGGGAAGCGGGTTGTCGTTTTTCGTCACGAAATATCCCGCATTGGATGGCGGGGCGGCCTCATAAATCTGCACTTGCTGCGCAATCGCAGAGCTGTAGGCACCGGGCAACCAGTTCCAGGCGTTCAGATTCTTCTCGTGGTAATTGCCGAACGCGCTGAGGCGCACTCCCAGGTTCAGAGTCAAATGCCGGTTCGCATGCCAGTCGTCCTGGATGTAAGGTTCGGTAACCCAGTAGTTGTTGTAGTACTTGAGCTGGGCGCTATCCTGCTGGTAACTCTTGATCGCGTTGCCCGATCCCAACTGGCTGTTGCCACCAAGAAAATCGGCAAACGCGTTTCCGCTGGTGTAGAAATTGTTCTGGTTGCTGAAGGTGAGCAGTCCCTGCAAGTCTCCGGTGGCCGCGCCGATGGCGCCGTTAGTCTCATTGCGCTGCGCGTCGAGCACCTGAATTCCGAGCTGCAATGTGTGCTTGCCTCCGCCCAGCGACATGCTGAGGTTGTCGCTCAGGCCATACGTCGGGTTCGTGTGCATCCACGGCGGATATGAAGGATCGACCGTAAACCCATACCCGCCGTACTGCGCGTTCGTGCCTGAGATCACCAGCCCCGGCGGCTTTCCGCCCGCACCGTTGTCAAAAATGTGATTGATGCATCCGGTCTGCAAGGTTGCCGAACAGCTGGTGATGGGCTGGAGATCAGCTCCGGGGCCGTTGATGTCGGTCAACGTGATGTGAGAATCGACGTAACTGAGCGTAACTTCGTTGAACAGCGTCGGCGTGAATGTGTCGGTCAGGCGCGCGACCATGCTGGTTCCCGGACCGTTCAGCTTGTTCTCAATGCTGGGGAAGCTGTTCTGCACGTAGCCCCACTCCGGCGTGGCTACCGTCGTGTTCCAGGAGTCGTGAATGTAGCGAAACGAAAGGCGCACGCTCTGCGTGAAGTTGTAGTCGAAGCGGCCTAATTCTTCGCGCCAGTAAGTCGATGGCGAAATGACCGAGTCATAGCACGGCATATTCGGCAAGTTCGTACTGCTATTGAACGTTCCGGCCAGGCTCGAGTTGCATCCGATCGCCGCATTCGGGAAAGGAATGATCCCGCTTTTCAGGATGGCGACCGAGGTGGGGTTCATCGGCACCAGATTGCCGGGGTAGGTATCGCCGCCCACGTCTTCAGGACAATCCGGATACAAGCGCCGGTCGATGGGCGCGAACCCGACGCCGACAAAGGGGCACACGTCGCTGAAATCACCGCAATTCCCCGGGCCTCCATTGCCGAAAGAATTTACCGGGCAGTTGGAGCCGACCCCGCGCTCGGCCGCAGTCGGCACAGCCTGGTTGAATTCCTGCGGAGTCTTCTCCAGGCGAAATTCTTCTGACCAGAAGAAATACGCTTTATCCTTCTTCGAGTCGAACACTCCGGGAATGTAAAGCGGCCCGCCGATGGTGCCTCCGAAGTCTTGCCGGCGGTAAAGAGGCGCCTTCCTGGTTTCATCGAAATAATTGCGTGCGTTGAAAAACTCGTTGCGCACAAAGTCGTACAAGCCGCCGTGCCATTGCGGAGTGCCCGACTTCGTCGTCACCAGCACCGTGCCTGATGCGCTTCGGCCGTACATCGCTCCGTAGTTCGAGGTCAGCACTTTGACTTCAGAAATCGCGTCGAGGCTGGGGTAGACCATCAGCGTGCTCTCAGCGCCGTTCAAACCGGCGTTCAAAACGTCGCTGCCGTCCACGTCGAAACTGTTGTATTCCACGCGGCCGCCGTTCACGCTGTACTTCACGCTGCCCTTCACTCCGACCAGTGCTTCATCCTGCCCAGTCTGGTTGCTCACGCCCGGAGCCAGCGCGATAAGCTGCGTGAAGTTGCGGCCGTTCAACCCGGTCTTCAGCACTTCCTTTTCCGTGATCGTGCCTTCGACCTGCGCGTTTTCAGTTTGGATTTGCGCTGCGCCTCCCGCCGTGACGTTAGCCGTCTCGGTGACACTGGGAGGTTGCAACGGCGCGTCGATCTCCAAAGCCTGATTCGCCGCCAGCGTGATGTCGGTCTGAAATGCCGCGAATCCCGGGGCAGTCACAGAAAGTTTGTAGGTACCCGGTTCAAGCTCTGGAAACACATATTGCCCGGCGGAACTTGCGTTCGCGGTCAGCGAACCCTTCGGCCCGGTGATGGTAGCAACTCCGGTGGAGACGACCGCTCCGGATTGGTCGGTCACAACGCCGGAGAGCGCGGCCCGGCCGCGTTTAGCCGTGACCGTGGTAACAGTCTTCACGGCAGTCGTGTTCTGTTGAGTCGCGCTCGGTTGAGTGGAGGTCTGCTGCGCGGGCGCAGCCTCGGCGGGCTTGGGGTTATTCCCGTTTTCCTGGGGAGTCTCAGTCGCGGGAGCTTCCGCCGCAGGCGGTGGAGGCAGGGCCTTCGGAACCATCAACACAGCATCGATTTCCTGGTCGAGCCCCGCCATCAATGACACTTCTACTGCGAAGTTGTCATAGCCCGAAGCAGTGATGGTGACCTTATACTTTCCCGGATTGAGGCCGTGCACGGCATACTGGCCTCGGATGTTCGTGGTCGCGGCCTGGCCTCCGCTCGCCCCCTCAATGGTGACCAGGGCTTGCGGAACCGGCGAGCCCGCCAATGCGATGACTGTGCCATGCATGGACGCGCCCTGACCCTGCGCCAGACCCAACAGTCCGCCAAAAATCAAAATGATAAGCAGAGAAAATCGGTAAGCGCTCACAAAGGATGCCCTATGGGCAGACACAAGACCGCCCCTTCTCTTGGAGAAATCAAATCGGCCAGGCGTTAAAGAACGACAACCCTACCGAGCGATTGTTACAGCAAGATGAAGGGAGAGTTAATTTCCAGTGACACGCGCCGCCTCGGCACTCACACTTTCGCCGTCCCTTGACGGCTGCAATTCGAACCGCTGCATGCGAGGAAATCGTTAGCTCCGATTCGCTGAATAGCCGCTGACGTTTCTCGCAGATTTCCGATCCCCGCACGCGACACATCAACGAGCACCTGCGCAAAGCGTGCAAAATTTTGCGGCTGAAGGGGTTAGCGTTTCCCACAAGACGGTATTCCCGATTCTCAGAAAATTCACCACAGCTTAATATTTCAGTCATTCTGCCGTAACAGACTTCCACCATAGTGGTTCCCGCACGACTGGTTCGGCCTGGCTCGGTTCGAGCATTTCTCTCTGTCGGTTGAACGAAGCATGGTTTGGCGTGTGTGCGCGGAAAGACGCGGCATAGCCGGAAGGGAATCTTCCGGCAACCCTTAACCCTGAAGTCCTTATGAATTCCAAGGAGAACACCGAAATGACAAAGAAGCTCATTCTGCCGGTGCTGGCGTTGATGTTTGCAACGCTGTGTACCATGACAAGCTCGGCGCAAACCTGTTCCGGCTTCACCGGAGCAAACGTCCAGTACATGGGCGTGGGTTCGTCGGCTCAGTTCAACACCTTCGCTTTTGCTGCCGAAGCGCTGATCACGGCTGAACCCACCAACGGCGTGTTCAACTTCTGGGCGGGTACGCTGCCTCTTCTCGACAACCGCAGCGCCACCACCGACAGCGCCAAGACATGGGTCGCATGGGACAACGCCTCCGATTGCACCGTCTACGCTTACTTCAGCGTCGATTCCACCATTGGCGTGAAGTCTTTCTTCGCTTACCAGAAAGAAACCAACGGTTTCGCCACCAACTATGACACGGCCGCCGTGTTCGTTCAGCCCGGCGCCACTATTTCGGCTTGTAGCGCTGGCACAGTCACCTTCGCCGGCCAGCCTGCTTGCACTGGAAATCTACCGTCGACGCTTTCGAGCTTTTTTGAAGCTCAGCCAGCTCCTTCGTGCAGCACTTCCTGCACCGGCAACGAACGGAAAATTCCACTTCCTTATTGCGGCCAGCACGGCACTACCGCGACGACCGCCAAGTGGTGCTTCTTCAACGCAGGACACGCCGACATCCGTCCGGAAGATACCCTTTACGCTACCACCCGCGCATTGAGTGCTTACAACTCCACCAATGGCTTGGCTGGATTGGGCTACGATGGCGCTTGCGGATCGCAGACCACCAAGATCGGCTGCCCGATCTATGAATCGTTTGGCCAAAAAGGCGTTTTCAACGTGCTGTCCTTCGCTCTCACCGGCAACGATCCGATCAGCGGCGCGGCCGTTCCGGGCTACACCAGTCTGAACATCGGTGCGGTGCCGGTGGTCGTGTTTGTGAATGACTCCGACGCCAGCGGCTTCGGCGCTGGCGCTCCCAACTACAGCGTTAACAACATCAACCGCAAAGTGCTGGCCGGCTACTATGACGGCACCTTCAGCTGCACGGGTGACATTTCGCCCGCGTTGGGTGCTGGCCCAGGAAACCCGGTTCAGGTGGTTCAGCGTGAAGTTCTTTCCGGAACCTACAACACGTTCGAGTTCACCGCGGTTCGCACCCTGACTGGCAGCGCGTCGGTCGCAGTGCCCGAGAGCAAAGTGAGCGCCACTACCTGGTTCACGCAAAACGACAGCGGCCAGGAACTCAACAACAATCCCGCCACCAACTTCAATACCACGGGCTGCCCCGCCACTGGCGCGACTGTTCCCACCTCAACTTGCGGCGATCCGCTCTATCTCACCACTGGCGCCTGCGGCTCCAACGGCAACGGTCTTAAACTGCGGGCGATCGGTACCGGCGAAATGATTAAGGCCACGCTCTGCGCTGAAGGTACTCAGCTCGGCCATGGCAGCGCCTGCACCACACCAGCTACCGGCGTGAACACTCCAGACGGTTTGGGTTATGCCTTCTGGGGCTATGGCAACTTCGCTCCCGCAGCCGCCGGCTGCGAGACGGTTGGCAGCACGAGCGGCATCACCTGCAGCACCTACTACGGTCACTATCTCACTGTGGACGGCATCGATCCGCTGTTCACCACTCCGGGCGGCGCACTCGACAGCACTCCCAACCCGAACGGCGCTTACCACCTGCCGCAGTGCTTCCTGACCAGCGGCGCACCGGACTGCTTCCAGATTCCCTTCACCCACGTGAAGGACGGAAGCTATCCGCTGTGGACCATTCTGCGCGTGGTTACCTTCAGCAACGTGAGCGGCACCAGCGGCCAGACCACTCCGGCCTCTGTGGTCGCGATGGTTGCCGAAGCTGAGAAGGCGGCGAACAACGCAAACGCCACGGTCACGAACCTGAGTGACTTCGTTCCCTACTTCACCAACATCAATGCGGGCGATACGACGGGCGACCTGAACCTGGGCGTCCTGCGTGTGCACTACAAACAGACCAACGTCCCGAACAACGGCTTCACGAATTGCTCGGGTGGTCTCACCGGCCTCTCGCTGACTCCGGCGGCCGGTGCGTGCACAGTGGACAAGGGCGGCGATGTGGGTGGCTCAGTGATCACGGTTCAGTCGGATCTCGACTTCAACGCCGACTTTGCCGGGGTTGGGACCGATCCGGCAGAACTCTACGGCACGCACAACTAGCTGATGCTGTAGTTCTGCTTCTCGCTGGAGAGAAAGAAGGGCCAAATCAAGCCCTTCTTTCCTCCAGCGTTTTGGCGTACAAAGGCGCCTTACGTTGACGATAAGGTCCTAATTTTTCCCAGGAGCTATTCCATGCAGTTTTGGCGGTCTCGGATTCTTCGATCATTCATTCAAGAATCGATTGTTAGTAAACCAATTCTCCTCGGTTTTTCTTTCGCCCTGATCAACCTGGCTGTCGCTTTCGCGCAGCACGCTCCAGTTCCGGTCCCATCTTCCTCGGGGGCTAAAGCGAGCCAGCAAACCCCGCCGGCGACGCCTGCCGCGACCACGGCCGCCGACGGGACGGTGCCCGGCCTGGATATGAAGAGCGGCATTCCTCTCTACGAAACGATCCAGGAGGATTGGAGTTCGCTGCAGATTGGCGCCAGCAAGTTGGAACCGATGCCGCCCATGGTAGGCGGGGTGGACGAGCAGCAGACGTTCACCCGGATCATGACCCGAGTGCAGTGGAGGCCGGGAGATCCCATCGACCTGTGGATCTTTCTTCCCAAGGGAGTGACCAAGCCGCCAGTCGTGCTTTACCTCTATGACGGCAAAGACGCGCGCTTCCGGGATAACAGCTGGGCCCAGCGGGTAACGGCAGGCGGAGTCGCGGCGGTGGCTTTTGTTCCAGCTCTCACCGGCCCCCGCTTCCACGATCGTCCCATGAAGCAGTGGTTCGTCAGCGAGTTGCAGGAAGCGCTCGGCAGCACAGTCCACGATGTGAGATTCATTCTCGATTACCTGGCCAGCAGCGGGAAGGTTGACATGAGCCGGGTGGGTATGTTCGGAGAGGGAAGAGGCGGGACGATCGCAATTTTGGCGGCTGCAGCCGATCCTCGCATCAAGGCCGTGGATGCACTCGATCCCTGGGGGGACTGGCCGGATTTCCTGGCGAAGTCGCCGGTGATTGAGCCCGACCCGGCCCACGCAGATTATGTGAAGCCGGAATTTCTGAAAAAAGTGGCGCCACTTGATCCGGTAAAGTGGCTGCCGGAGTTGAAGATTCCAGTCCGCATCCAGCAAATCCACGACAACGATACGACTCCGGTCGAATGCAAAGAAGCCATCAAGGCTGCGGCTCCCAAACAGGCTGAGGTGCTGCGCTTCGCCGCGCTCACCGACCTCGGCACGCGCGAGGGCGGAGGCCGATTGTACGAATGGATCAAGGATCGACTTCGTGAATCTCCCAAGGCATCAACCGGAACGGACGCGAAGGTTGCGGTCGTCGACAAAGCGGTGGGGAAACCGGCGGCTGCGGAGATGCAATAGAGTTCGAAATAGAGCTCGGCGTTTTTTTGGTGAAAGGTTTTCTGCGCCAAAGTTGGCAGGGCTGTTTCCGTTGGCATTAGTAAATCGAATCAACCCAGGGCGTCCGAGCTGTCTGCGGACCGTCCGGAGCTCGGTCTCCAGAAGGAACAGGTGTGGCTACGAATCGGCGTATTGTCATCCTATTGGTGTCGGCTCTCTTATGCTGGCTGGCGGCGGGCTGTTCGAGTTCCAAGAGCAATCAGACTTCGACGACGCTGCATTTCACCTTGCCCACCAGTGGACCTACGGTCGAATTGAGTCCCGCAGGAATCGCGACCGTGAACCTGGCGGTGAACCAGAGCGTCAACTGGTCCCTGGCAAACTCCAATGGTTTCGGCACCCCGCCGCCCAATGCCACGGTCAGCCCGCTGACCGGACCTACGGCCACTT
>JBEKWZ010000068.1:0-9287 GCA_049512555.1 Candidatus Sulfotelmatobacter sp.
ACGGCACGGTCAACGATGGTCCGGACCGGGCGGAACTCGGCGGCCGGCTGCTTTGGATTCAACTCGCGCAGGGCGCGCAGAACGGGCGCTGCGAGAGTCGCCGGCGGCAAGCTGGTGCGGACGACGAGTTGAGCGCCGTTCGGGTCTTGCTGGGTTGACGGGTAGTAGATTTGCGAGCCCGCGCCGCCCTCCACCGTTTCTTCGTGGACATCGTCGACAACCCCGACGACGAGGTCTTCTTCCTGATCGCGCATCAGGATCTTGCCGACTGCGTCCTCGCCCGGCCAGTAGACGCGAGCAGCGGAGGCGTTGATCATTACTACTCGCTGGCTATGCGGCCCGTCGGCCCAGGTGAAGTCTCGGCCTTGCAGGCGAATGCCCATGGCGCGTATGAATCCGGGCGTGATGACATACACCAGCGGATCCGGTAATTGGCCCGGAGCAAAAATCTTTCCCTTCGGGACGGGCGTGTCCCATTCGCGGTTCGGGCCGAGAGGAAGGTAATCGGCCATGCCTGCGGCTTCGACGCCGGGCAACGCGCTCACCCGGGCGAGAACCTGCTGGAAGATTTCGCTCCGCTTCGCGATGCTGGCGTCATTGTTCGCGGCGCTGTCGTCGTAATCCACTTTTATGGACGCGGCGCGGTCGGGCTGGAAGCCGAGGTCGACATCAAGCACCTTGAGAAAGCTGCGCATCAACAGGCCCGCGCTGACCAGCAGCACACAGGCTAATGCAACTTCAGACACGACCAGCCCGGCGCGGACGCGCTCGTGCTTGCGGCCCAGGCCCGCGCCTGCGCCGGAGTCCTTGAGCGCCTCCTGGAGATTGCCGCTGGCCATCCTCAGACCTGGAAGCAGGCCGAACATCATAGCGGTAAAGACGGCGACGAGAACGGTCCAGCCCAGCGCCTGACCGTCAATGCGCAGAGTGCTGAGCAGCGGCAGCGCCAGAGATCCCTGATGCGCGAGCCAGGCGAGCAACGCTCCGGCCAGCCCTAGCCCGCAGGCCGCGCCCGCTCCGGAGAGCACCAGGCTTTCGATAAGCAACTGGCGCACGATGCGTCCGCGGCTGGCGCCCAGTGCGCCGCGGACGGCAAACTCTTTGGCGCGCGCGGCGGTGCGCGACAGCAGCAGGTTCGAAAGATTTACGCCGGCGATCAGCAGAATCGCGCCCACCGCACACCACAACGCAAGCAGCGAACGCCGCAGCTTGCCGGTAACGTAATCCTTCAGCGGCACGGGAATAAGATCGTCTTTATAACGGCCCAGCGTCTGGGGATACTTCGTGTTGAAATAGATGTTGGGCGCGACGCGGTTGGCGTCGTCGAGCGCCTGGGCCACAGTCACGTCCGGCTTGAGGCGGCCGATGAGAGTGACGATGTTGCCCCAATTGCGCTCCAGATTTAAGTCGAGCGGCGTAAACAGATCGACTTTCGCGCCGGGCGAAAATACCGCGCCAAAATCGAAGCTGTCCGGCAAGACACCTACAACCGTGAACGGCGTCCCATTCAGTTCGATGACCTTGCCGACGATTTCCGGATCGGCATGGAATTGCTGGCGCCAGTAGGCGTTGGCCAGCAACGTGACCGGGTGGAATCCTCCGCGAGCCTCGTCGGGCGTGAACAGGCGGCCCATGGCGGGTTGCACTCCGAGAACCTGAAAGAAATTTCCAATGACCTCAAAACTTGTAGCCGGTTGCGGCTCTCCGCGGCCGGTGAGGCGAAGATTGTCCGGCGTAGAAAAGGCCATGTATCCGGTGAGGCCCTGGTAGACGCGGCTCTGGTCGCGCAACTCTTCATATGCGTCGGCGGAGTAGGTGGCGCACGAAAGGCCGCAGGCGTTCGGCGGCGGAGCAATCCACACCAGTTCGCGCGAGTCGGGAAACGGCAACGGGCGCAGCAGCAGGGTGTTGACCACGCTGAAGACGGCAATGTTGGCGCCAATAGCGAGAGCCAGGATGACGATCGCGACCAGCGTGAATCCACGATCACGGCTCAACGTGCGCAGGGCATATTTCAGGTCTTGCGCAAAAATATCCAGTTTCATGCGCTCTGTGTCTCCTGCTCGCCGTGGAACTCTTCCAGGTGGGCGTAACTGACGCTTAGACGCGCCGCCCAAAGAAGCGTAAGCTCCGCTTCCACTGTCTCCATATTAGCTCTTGACAGTCGAGGTACTAACGCGCTTCTTACCGTCACCCTCGCTGCGCGGTTGGAAACAATTTCCTCGGCACCCGCCATCTTTGCACTGTGCCGACTTTTCCATCGTTTGCTAAGTAACGGACATTGCAATGACTTAGGGGAACATCTTGGCATTGGCAGAGCAGTTGCATCCTTCTCAACACAACCAATTCCCTCCCCAAGGAGACTGTTATGAAGAATTCCAGGACATTGCTACGCAGCGTATTTCCAGCGGCCCTTCTGATTGCCGGATTCGGCTATCTGGTGGCAACCGCACAGACCTCGAAACCCACCAGCACGGCGTCTGCTCAGGACCAGATGCAGCAGCCGGATCAACAGAAGCCTGCAGCGGAAACGAAGACGTTCTCCGGAAAGATCGTGAAGACCGGGAACGTGCTGGTTCTTTCGGATCAGACTGGCAAGAAAACCTACCAGCTTGACGATCAGCAGAAGGCACAGGGGTTCCTCAATCAGGACGTGAAAGTGACAGGCGTTCTGGACGCTTCGACAGGCACGATTCGCGTGACGTCGATCGATCCGGTATAAACGTTCTTTAACCGAGGGACGGCCCGCGCGCCTCCGCCCCTCGCTTCAATCCATCGATCTTCTGAAACCTGCGCGTGCGCCTGTCGTCGATCTTTAGCTCGTCGATCCTGTTCGTCAACCTCTGGCCGCTTCGTCGATTTCTGGAACATCACAAGACTTGCTTGCAGGAGGTCCGTGCATGCGGTTGTTGAGTGTTCGGCTGATCGTTTCTCTGATCGTCGGCATAACGCTGGTGTCGCTGGGGTTTTCCTATTACCAAGTGGTGGCGGAAAAGCACGCCCTTCGCGGCGACCTGGAACGGCGCGCCGAAGTGCTGGGCGAGAGCCTTGCCGGCAACGTCGAGAAGTCCTGGGGAACCGGTTCCACTCAGGCCTTGCAGCGACTGGTGCAACGCTTTGGCAATCGCGAGCACCTGATTGGCGTCGCAGTGTATGACCGGGAGGGCCAGCTCGTCGCCATGACCCCGGAGTTGGGCAAGTCGCTCACGGCGAGTCCGCAGGCCCTGACGCAAGCCATCCACGACGATCAGGCTGAGAGTGCGTTCGTGAAGCTGGGAAACACGCGCGTCCTGATTTTCGCCTTGCCGATTCACCACGACGATGAAGTGTCCGGCGGACTCGCCATTGTGCACGATGCCGATTACATCCAGGCGCAGATGCTGCATGTATGGCGGGAAACATTTTTCCGGGTGCTGGCCCAGATGTTTCTGATCGTGTTAATCACTTTGCTGATCGTGCGATGGAGCATCAGCGGACCGATTGCGCGAGCGGCTCAGTGGATGCGTGCGATGCGCACAGGAAGAATCTCGTCGTCGCAGGAAATGCCCAACCTCGATATGTTTCGGCCGCTGGCTCACGAGGTTGCCACCATGGCCGAGAGCCTGAACCTGGCGCGCAGCGCCGCCGAAAATGAGGCGCGCCTGCGGGAAGCCGGCGAGTCGATGTGGACCGCCGATCGGCTCTCGGTCCACATTCAGACACGCCTCGCCGGCAGCCGGCTGTTTGTGGTTTCCAACCGCGAGCCTTACATTCACCAGCGCAACGGGAAGGCAGTCAACGTCATAGTGCCGCCGAGTGGCCTGGTAACCGCGCTCGAACCTGTGCTCAACGCCTGCGATGGCACCTGGATCGCGCACGGCAGCGGCGATGCTGATCTCGAAACGGTGGATGCTCACGATCGTCTCCGCGTTCCTCCCGATGATCCTCGCTACACGTTGCGCCGGGTGTGGCTCAACAAGCAGGAAGAGGAAGGCTACTACTACGGGTTTTCCAACGAAGGTCTTTGGCCGCTCTGTCACATCGCCCACACGCGCCCCATTTTTCGCGCGGCCGATTGGCAGCACTATCAGGAAGTGAACCGCAAGTTCACCGCCGCGGTGCTCGAGGAAATCAAAGACACACCCAACCCCGTGGTGCTGGTGCAGGATTATCACTTCGCGCTGCTGCCGCGGCTGATCAAAGAGAAGCGGCCGGATGCGCGCGTGGCTATCTTCTGGCATATCCCGTGGCCCAATCCGGAGGCCTTCGGCATCTGCCCCTGGCAGCGTCAACTGGTGGATGGTCTGCTGGGAGCCGACTTGATCGGCTTCCACGTGCAGTCGCACTGCAACAACTTTCTGCAGACCGCAGATCGTGTGCTGGAGTCACGCGTCGACTGGGAACACTTTTCGATTCTGCGCCAGGACCACCGCACCATGGTTCGCCCCTTCCCCATCAGCGTCAACTTAACGGACGACGAACCAGCGACCGCCAGTAACAATGGCTTCATGTATCTGGAGCGCGGAGCGCTGATGCGTAGTCTAGGAGTGGAAGCAATGTTCCTCGGGATCGGCGTGGACCGGGTCGACTACACCAAAGGAATTCTGGAGCGTTTTCTCGCGATCGAGCGCTTCCTTGAGAAATATTCCACCTATCAAGGCAAATTTACTTTTGTGCAGATTGGAGCGCCCAGCCGCACCCACATCAAGCGCTATCATGATTTGCTGGCCGAGGTGGAAGCGGAGGCCGAGCGCATCAACTGGCGATTTCAGTCCGATCGGTGGAAGCCCATCGTGTTCATCAAGCGCCAACATAGCCACGCGGAGATCACGCCCTACTATCGCGCCGCCGATCTGTGCATGGTGACTTCACTGCATGACGGCATGAATCTGGTCGCGAAAGAGTTTCTGGCCGCGCGCAGTGACGAACGCGGCGTGCTTATCCTGAGCCAGTTCACCGGCGCCGCGCGCGAACTCCGCGACGCGCTCCTGGTAAATCCCTACGACATCGACCAGTCGGCGGACGCGATCCGGGTTGCGCTCGAGATGGAGCCGGAAGACAAGCAGCTGCGCGTGCACCGCATGCGCCGCACCGTCAAAGAGCACAACATTTACCGCTGGGCGGGAAATCTAATCTCGGAACTGTGCGAGGTCCGGTTGGATGCTCCGGAAGATGCGCAGGAAAAACTTCAGGCCACCGCGACTCTGGCCTGATCAGAAAACTCGGGCACTTAGTTCAAACTTACACTCTTAGCGAGCCGCGAAACCCTCTGCCGGCGTAATAAGATTCCGCACCGTTGTGATAGACAAAAACAGTGTTGAAGCGGCGATCGCAAAAGAGGGCGCCGCCGAGCTTTCTGACGGCAGAAGGTGTTTTCACCCAGCTCGACGTTTTCGTGTCGTAATCTCCCAGCCTCTGCAGCTCTCGATATTGTTCTTCGGTTAAAAGCTCAATGCCGATGGCACTCGCCAGATCCAGCGCGCTACTTTGTGGTTTATTTTCTTTCCTTGCATCCAGCGCTTCCCGGTCGTAGCAAAGACTTCTGCGGCCTTTTGGACTTTCCTCAGAACAATCATAAAAAATGTATTCGCTCGTTTTCTTATCACGTCCAACAACGTCCGGCTCGCCGCCGGTTCTTTCCATTTCATGCAGCGACCACAGTTTTTCCGCATTCGCTTCGAGCTTTTCCTGGATTTGAGCCCACTCCAGACCCTTATGGCGGTTCATGTTTTTCTCAAAGCGGAGCTTCAATGCTCTGAGTATTTCTTCACATTGTTTTTTTGAGAGAGTTGCGCTTGGCATAGTTTTCAGGCCTTTCCGAACGCGGTCATCCGTCGATTGAATATCACAGGTTCGAGTACGAACCTGCGCCACTCGCCGATCTCTTGGAAAGAAGTCGTCGAACGACATGGCCTTTCCACATCCAAAGCCCCGAAAGGAGCAGTACAGGAAGAAAGACATACCGAACGCTGTGGGCGTAATTGTGAGTATCCGAGGGCGAATCATAAATGTAACCGAGTATCGGAATGCCACAGACGATGTGAACCCAGCGAAAAATTGAACGTTTGGTGGCTTCTGTCATAAGTAATCTATCCTCCTTATCGGCGATCCCGTTCCAGTGCTCCAGGGCCGCAAAGAGCCTCGCTCCAGGTTCGGCGGCTTATTCCACAGACGCGGGTGCCGTGACGATGGCCGCCGCCATGGCGAGCTTGTGGTCATTGTTCCAGGGCGGCCCCATGGCCTTCCGCACCTGAAGGAAGTGAGCGTCGAGGTTCTCTATACGCAACGCCTGGCGCGCCGCACCGAATATACTCTTCGCGTCGTACCAGTGAACGGGCCAACCCCGTGCCTCGGCCGCGGAGGCCACAGCCTTGCGGTACATCACCCAGTCGGCATTGTTTTGCGCGCGGTAATCCGTGATTCGCTCGGCAATCGTGGGTGGAAGCGGTGGGCACTTGCGAAGCGCGACACCAAGGATACGAGGCACCGCCATCGCGACAGTGTCCAAGGCAAGCACGGCGTGCTTCTCCGCCGACATGCGCACGCGCTCGACTAACTCGACGGCCTCGTCGAGCGGGAGCCTCTGAGCTTCGCTGTGGTGCGGAATCTTCGGCAGGCCCTCGTCCACGAGTTCGACCCGGCGGCGGTCGAGGAGCGTCCCATCACGCGCCACCGTCACCAGCACTGCCCAACCGCCATGATCTGATACGCCGATGATGCCACCGTTCTTCGACACGATGTTCCCTCACGCCTGACTTCCGCTTTCAAATCTGGGAACTGGTTGATTAGCTCCGGCACAACAAACTCAACAACTCAACGAAACCCGGGGTTCTTCCTTCCTTCCTCTTCCTGCCACATTTCAACGCTTCGTTGCATTGGGCGGCCAGTTGGGCGCTTTAACACCGAACTGCTGGGCGTACTCCGCGTTCAGCCGTTGCCAGCCGGCAAACTTCATGGCATCGGCACCAGCGATGCGGCCGATCGGAGTTCCGCTGAGCAGGTGATCCAGAACATCGAAAGAAATGTGCCATCCGGCGGCGCCCATGGAGACGAAGCCGCGATTGATCTTGGCCCAAAGCGTCAGGCGCGTGCCACTGCCAGCGGCCTCGAGCTGCCAACGCATATCGCCGTACTCAAGCGCCTTGAGAGCTTCGACTCGCGTGACTTTTGTTTCGATCGGCTTGGGAGTTCCCACCCAGGTAAGCTTCACCGTTCCAACCGCACCCAGGCTCCCATCGGTCACAAACGGAGCCCATTCCTGCAGTTGCGCCGGGTCGATCAGCGCCTGCCAGACTTTTTCCGGCGAGTGGCGCATTTCCCGGACCAGAACCAGCGTCCACTTCTCCTCTCCGTCTTTCAGTACCCGTGCCAGGTTGGCGGGACCCGGTGCGTAGGGCTGGAGGTCTGTCATCTTCTTCTCGCTTTCTCGTTGTTTTCAATCCGCAGTGCCCAAGTCGAACTCAGATCTCAGATCAAGTTGAGCACGGTCCGAACCACATCGGGCACAATGCCATGGATTATGGCAGGAATCGCAATCCGTGCAAGCGGATACGCGATCAACACAACAGCGACGGCCGCCAGCGCCCAAGTCTTGGCCGAAAGGTGGCGTTCGAGAGCATCCACGTGACCGGACCAGAACTGGCCGAGCTGCACGGCACTCGCCGGACCCATTGCGAACTGTTCGCGATAGCTCATCTTCTTCTCCTTATTCAGCGTCCGTTCAACGTCCGTTCTACCAGCGTGCCAGCTGAGTGAGTTGAATGAGATTGCCGCAGGTGTCTTTCAGCTTTGCAATGGTCGAGCCAGGCACGTCGGTGGGCGGCATGGTGAATTCGGCGCCGCGCGCCTTGATCCGCTCGTAATCGCCCTTGACGTCGTCGGTGAAAAACATGATCGCGGGCTGGCCCTGTTGAAAAATCGCCTGCTGATACGTTTTGGCCGCGGGGTCGTTGTTTAGCGCGAGCTGCAGCTCAACGCCGTCCGGTTCCTCGGCGGGGACCACGGTCAGCCAGCGATAGGGGCCGTTACTGAAATCGGTCTTCTTGGTAAAGCCCAATACTTCCGTGTAAAAGCGCAGGGCCTTGTCCTGGTCGTCCACGAATAGGCTGGTCACTTTGATTTTCATTGTGTTTCTCCTTTGTCACGTACGCGGTTTGGGCCGCGTCGTCTTCTCTTTAGTAGTTGTAGTAGTCTTCATTTTCGTTGGGGTTGCCTGATCTTTATCCTTTCGGTTCTGATTCATGCGATCCTGATCCATACGGTCAAGGTGGCGTTCGAGAGCATCCAGGTGCGCGGACCAGAACCGGCGGAACTGAGCCAGCCAGGCATCCACCTCTTGAAATGGTCCAGGTTTGAGCCGGTAGAGACGGCGCTGTGCATCCACGGTAGACTCCACGAAACCGGCCTCGCGCAGCACGCGGAGGTGTTTTGACACGGTTGGCTGCGTCATGCGAAGTTGGCGCTCGATCTCTCCCACCGACTGTTCTGACGAGACCAGCAGGCTCAAGATCGCCCGGCGGTTAGGCTCCGCAATGATTTCGAATACAGATTCCATTCTCTTAATATACATCATAGAGCATATACGTGTCAAGGCATATTTAGAAAAAGAGTTTCGGGAGCGCGTGGTCGCCCGGGATAAAGACCTGCGGTAGTCGGCTAGGGGCCGAACTCGTGCATTTGATCGTCTACGGATCCGATTCTTTCGGAAGGTCAAGGATGGGGCACGCGGCTACTGCATCGTGTACTCTACAGTCGCAGTGATGTTCGATCCCGACTGGCCAGCAAAATGAGTGGCCCTGCACGAACGTTACGAAGTCGTACGGAGCGCCCAGCTCTGCCCGGCGATCCGGATTGAATGGTTATCATGGCTGCTTCCTTTGGCCTTCTCCTCCGACAGACCTTTCTGCGCCTTTCCCTGACTTGGCCGGTTACCGTGATCGCCTCCAAATCGAATTCGTCCCGCAAAGGTCACGGATAGGGCACACCGCTACTGCATCGCGTACTCCACCGTGGCCGTCATATTCGATCCTGCTTGGCACAGGGTGCCGCCACCCGAACCTTGACTCCCTGACAGGCCAACGATCTGTATGCTTGCCCCGGCCGCCACAGGAATGGGTGGGTTGAAAGGGCCCGAATCGTTGTAGTTCTTGTGTCCAGTCGTAAGCAGATACGTAGTCGGTTGCCCTTGAGAGACCGTGATGAACCCCATTTGTGAACTGACAGCGCAGCCATTAGCACCCTGAGTGTCCAGGTTGCCGGTAGCGGCAGTGAAGCGGGTGATCAGTATCGGCTGGTCAGGAATGAAATAG
>JBEKWZ010000069.1:0-9272 GCA_049512555.1 Candidatus Sulfotelmatobacter sp.
GAGGTGACCTTGCCTTCGAAATCCGCGATGCCCGCAATCCCCGCCGCAGGATCGATAAATCCCGATGCTGCCAGATTCATCTTTTGCACTGTGACGTTGGCCTCGAGCGGAGAAAGTGCGGCGTTGTCGGCGTTAATGGGACCGGCATTGCCTTCAAGTTTCAGACTTCCGTCGGCCGGAAGTTGCGCCGTCATTTTGAAAGGGAAAGATGAAGTGAAGGAGAAGTGTGTTACTTCGATATCAACCTTATCGTAAACACGAGGCTTCTCCGCCGATCTTGCCCGCGACACTGTCAGACGCCCGTCACTGATATTCAGCTTGGCCACGGAAAGGTTTGGATTCCCGCTGGCCGGCGCATTTGTCGCAGGTTTCGGCGCCGATGTGTTATTTCCGCCCAGGCTGGAAAAATTCCACTTCGCGCCGTCCTCCGATTTCACCAGGCTGATCTCCGGTTGCTTCAGCGTGAGTTCGGTCACGTTCAGCGTCTTCGAAAAAATCAGCGGCATCAGTTCCACGCCCACCTTCAGCGACTTGGCCTGCACGAACGCGGATTTGCTGAATTGCGGGTCGTCGGCAATCAAAATATCGTCCGCCGACACACTGCCGGAGAGAATCGAGAGCGAAAGATTTCCCAGCTTCACCTCTCGTCCCAACGCGCCCGTAAGTTCCGTTTCGAGCTTGGGACGAAACGTGTTGGCGTCAACGAAGAACGGAATGGCCACAACAATCACAATCAGCACGGCCACGATAATGGCCAGGATTTTCAGGGTGCGATTCATGTTCTACCTCCTGAACGGTAAGCTTGCGGTTTCAACTGAAGGGAAGTTGCTGTGCCGAAAAGTGTATCACTGCGGGTCCTGCAAGAGCTCGGGAGACGGGACCGTGCCACTATCCATCTGCTTCTCGCGCGCTGCGCGCCGCTCGTTGTCCATGCGCACGGCGGCATCCAGTTCCTTCTTGGCGTCGTCCTTGCGTCCCAGGTGGAGCAGCACCTGGCCGTAGACGTAGTGGAGGTCGGTGCGTTCCGGATCGAGCTTGACCGCCGATTCAATCTCGACCAGCGCGGCTGCAAACTTTTCCTGACGCTCGAAAATCTTCGCCAGCCCCACGTGGGAATTCGCCAGCCGGGGGTCGCGGCGCAGCGCCTCGCGATAATTCTTTTCGGCGTTCTTGTCGTCCTGCATCAGCACATACACGTCGCCCAGTTCGTCATAGTCCAGGGCAAGATCAGGCTCGACGGCGGCGTCCTTCAGGAATTCATCGCGCGCGTGCTCGTAATCCTGCTGCTTCAGATAGGTCAGCCCCAGATTGAAGTGCACGAAAGGAAGCTTGGGATCGGCGGCAGCGGCTGCTTGAAATTCCGTCAGCGCCGCATCGTAGTGGTCCAGATTCAGATGATATTTGCCGACGAACAGTCGATAGGCGGGCGAGCCGTCGCCGAGCTTGATGAGTTGAGTAGTGGCGCGATCGTCGAGTTCCTTGCGGCCAGCCCGGTGGGCGGCGTTTGAGAGTACGTACAGGTACGGCAATTGGCTCGATTCCTGATCCCACAGCGGTTCCAGGGTCGCAGCGGCATCGGCGTAGCGCTCCGCAAAAAAATAACAGAGCCCCAAAAGATAACGGGGCTGCAGCGCGTCCGGCTGATCGTGTACCACCGACTCGAACTCTGGAATCGCCTGCAGGAATTCACTCTGCCGGTAATAGGCCAACCCAATGTTGAGCCTGATCCCTGGAGCCCCGGGCATCAGATGCTCCGCCTCGTTCAGCATCTCGATAGCCTTCGACCACTGTTTGCGCCGCATGCAGACCACGCCGAGATTGGCGTAGGCCGCGCCCGACTGCGGGTCCAGTTGCAGCACCTGGCGGAAATCGCGCTCCGCTTCATCCAGTTGCCCGTGGGCGAGCGCGTCTTGGCCCATTTGAAAAAGTTTCGCCGGATCCGCAGGCCGCGCAGCGCGGGCCGGGGAGGATGCAGAAGCCTCGCTGTGGCCATTTCCTGCAGGCGCAGACGAGGCTTGCCGAGGCGGCGTGGCCACGGCCATCGCCGCCAGCAGAAGCACAACAAAGCATCCGAGCGTGATTCGCGCGCTTGACACTGGTAGCACTCTCTGCTGTAGTGTCCGCCAGTGCACGCTTTTAATACAAGCGGCAACGCGGGTGCTGGAGGCGCACAGAAAGTTTCTTCGGAACTAATCTCGGAACGATTTTCTTTGGAACTATTTTTGTTTTTGTCGGAACCATTTTTTCCGGAACTGCGGTTTCTCTCCGTTCCGGCGCAAGGGCTGTGATGGTCACCATTCGTGACGTGGCGAAGGAAAGCGGATTCTCCTCGACCACGGTGTCGATCGTGCTCAACAACGCGCCGTTGGCCCGCTACATCCCGGCCGCGACCAAAAAGCGCATCGAGGGTGCGGCCCAGAAACTCGGATACCGTCCTAACCAGTTCGCCCGCTCCCTGCGCAGCAAGCGCAGCCACACCGTCGGCGTGATGGTGTTCGACATGACCGATCCTTACTGCACGCTGGTGTTGCGGGGCATTGAGAACACGCTTTACCAGTCGTCGTATCTGCCCATTCTCACCGACGTGCACAACGAGCGCAGCCGCTTCGAGCGTTATCTCGAGATGCTGCTCGACCGCCGCATCGAAGCGCTGATTGTTCTTGCCAACTGGCTGTTTCTCGATATCAACCTGCTCGGCGATCTGGAAAAAAGCAGCATCCCCACCGCGATGATCGGCTGCGAACTGGAGACCGACACCATCAGCTCGATCATCGTCGACAACGAGATCGGCGGGCGCATGGCGTTCGAGCACCTGCACTCCCTGGGCCATCGAAAAATCGCCTTCATCCGCGGACCCAAATCGCTCACCGACAGTGCACCGCGCTGGCGCGGGATTCGCACCTGCGCCAAAGAATGCGGATTGGAACTCGATGCGCGCCTCATCCTTGAACTGCCCGAATCGCGCGATCCCATGTCGAGCTTCGAGGCAGGATTCAAACTCACTGAGGAACTCATCCGGCAGAAGCGCCCCTTTACGGCGCTGCTGGCTTTCGATGACATGAGTGCCTTCGGCGCGATCCGGGCGCTCAACCGGGCGGGCGTGCGCGTGCCCGAGCAATGCTCGGTGATCGGTTTCGACGACGTGGCCACGTCAGCGCTCTATACGCCTTCGCTCACCACCATCCGCCAGCCCATGGAGGCCATGGGAGCGTCGTCGGTGGGCATTGTGGTCGACGGCATCAACGCGGTCCTGGAAAAACGCGAAATCGGCGCTACTCACCGCAAGGTGGCGCCGGAATTAGTGGTACGAGAGTCGACCCGAAGCCTGTTGTAGGGTTTCGCAGCGGGTATGGGGTCGATTTTCTACGAAGAAGGAAAAAGAACGACCGGGCCGGTCGAGAGTTCGCTTTTTTCTTGACAGACGCTATTACACAAACGCACTATTCATACGTTTTAATAACCCGCCTTGGGTCTCAAACCAACGGGTCGCAGTGCACAGTCTCAAACTGTACGACAAGCCCCGAGCCGTGAGGCTCGGAATGAACAGAGCAAAGCCGACTGAACTCGCGCCGGGCCAGGCCCGCGCCATGGGAGAGCGTGACCATGAAATTGTATCGTGTGCTGCTAGGGATGGTATTGTTTGCAACGTTCTGTGGAGCCGCATGGGCCCAAAACGGGTCGATTACCGGCACGGTGAAAGATTCCTCCGGAGCCGCGGTCGCCGGCGCCACCGTCGTCATCACTAGTCCCGAGCGCGGTATCACCCGCCAGATGGCCACCAACTCCACCGGCGAGTACACCGAGGCCGCGTTGCCTCCGGGCAGCTACAACATCCTCGTGAGCGCGACCGGCTTCAAGAAATACCAGGCTAAAGGTGTGGTGCTCGACGTCGCCGAGAAAGCGCGAGTCGACGTGTCCCTCGAAGTCGGTTCCATCAGCACTGAGGTTATTGTGCAGGGCGAGAATGTGGCGCAGGTGGAGACCCAGTCCTCAGAACTCGCCGGCACCGTCACGGGAAAAGAAATCACGCAGCTCGAACTCAATGGTCGAAACTTTACGACGCTCGTGACCCTGGTGCCGGGCGTAAGCAACCAGACTGGAATGGATGAGCCGCAGGTTGGCATCAATGGCAGCGTTGCCTTCAGCATGAACGGCGGCCGCACCGAGTACAACAACTGGGAACTGGATGGTGGCGACAACATGGACAACGGCAGCAACGGAACGCTGAACGTCTATCCCAGCGTTGATGCCATCGCCGAGTTCACCGTTTTGACTTCAAATTACGGAGCGCAATATGGTCGTAATGGTTCCGGTACAGTCGAGGTCGACACCAAGGGCGGAACAAAAGCATTTCACGGCGATGCCTATGAGTTTGTGCGCAATAACGCCTT
The DNA here is from genome assembly GCA_049512555.1 of Candidatus Sulfotelmatobacter sp. GTDB lineage: Bacteria > Acidobacteriota > Terriglobia > Terriglobales > Acidobacteriaceae > Sulfotelmatobacter. Next base: position 4,392 of record JBEKWZ010000069.1, read on the forward strand.
CAACGCCAACAACTATTTCAACAGCGTAGCCCTCGGCGGTAACGGCATTGTTCCGGCCTACAAGAAGAATGATTTCGGTTATACCGTCGGCGGCCCGGTTTATATTCCCGGCGTGTACAACCAGAAAAAGGAGAAGACATTCTTCTTCTGGTCTGAGGAATGGCGCCGCGAGCGAGTTCCCGCCAGTTTCAACCAGGTCGTCCCGTACAGCGCCGAGCGCGGGGGCGATTTCAGCGACTTGTGTCCGAACGTGAGCACCAGCGCGGGCGCGAACCCTTGGTCCGACTGCCCGATCGATCCTAGAACTAATGCCTACTATGACGGCAGCCAAGGTCCCCTTCCAGTCGACCAAAATGTGGCGAAATTCCTGCTGCCATTAATCCCGGTCGGCACCATCGACCAACCGGGTGTGTCGGCGTATAACACCAACATCACTTTGCCGACGAGCTGGCGCGAAGAGCTGGTTCGGATCGACCACAATATCAACGAGCACAATCGCGCCACCTTCCGCTACATTCACGACTCCTGGAACACCGTGGAGCCCGGGCCCATCTGGGATTCCGCCTCGTTCCCCACCACGCAAACCGGTTTCAACGGACCGGGAGTCAGCATGGTTGCGCGATTGACCAGCAATATTTCGCCCACGCTGCTCAACGAATTCGTCGCTAGCTACACCACCGATCACATTGCCTTCCACTCCCTGGGTTACTGGCAGCTTTCGCAGGCCCCGGGATTTCAAATGCCCTACCTGTACCCCAACGGCGGCGCCGGAAAGTTGCCCGCATTTTCGATGGCTGGCGGAATCTACGACGGCATCGCCATGGATCCGGACGGCATCTGGCCAGAAGGACCCTACAACTCAAATCCGACTTATACCTATCGCGATAACTTGACCAAGATCGTAGGGCGCCACAATCTGACGTTCGGGGCCTATGTGGTCGCCGCCCAGAAAAACGAACTGAGCAGCGTCCAGGTGAATGGCGCTCTCACGTTCTCGACCTCTTCCCCTTTGAGTTCCGGCAACGCGTTCGCTGATCTGCTGCTGGGCAACATCGCCAGTTTCAACCAGGGCAGTAATCAGTTGAAGTTCTACAATCGCTACAAGATTGTTGAACCCTATTTCCAGGATGACTGGCGCGCGACTGACCGCCTCACCCTGAACTTAGGCCTGCGCATCAGCCTCGAGGGAACCTACCGCGATCGCTATCACCACGCCTACAATTGGGACCCCACTATTTACACGGCGAACATCGCCAATGCGCCTCAGGTCGACGGTGACGGATCAATCACCGGAACCGAAGGTACGCTCATTCCAGGTGTGGGCGACCCGCTGCTCGGTCTCGAGCAGTGCGGCGGTCCGGGAGGTACTGTCACGTTTTCTGGATTCACCAGCAACATCGCTGGGAACTCGAACCCCGGATGTTTGAAAGGCCATCTGTTCAACCCTGCCCCTCGTATCGGTTTCGCCTGGGATCCCTTCGGTCACGGTAAGACCGCGATTCGCGGCGGGTACGGTATCTTCTTCGAACATGCCAACGGCAACGAGGCCAACACTGAGGGAATGGAAGGTCAGACTTCACCCCTGTTGCAGAGCCAGAGCCAAAACAACATTGCCGGCTATCAGAACATTGGGCAAGGAGCAGTCGCTCCGACGTTCCCCTCCAGCTTCTATTCCATTCCAAAGACGGTGGTGTGGCCCTACATGCAGCAGTGGCACCTCGATCTCCAGAATGAATTGCCCGCCCACTCGGTGGTCACGGTTTCCTACGTGGGCAGCAAGGGTACGCACTTGGGACGCCAGAATGACCTCAACCAGTTGTACCCGACGCCTGCATCACAGAATCCGTATCAAAGCGGCCAACAGATTACCGCGTACGACTGCGCTGGAGTCAGCGTCACTGGGGTCACCCCCACTACTCCGAGTGGTGTTGCCGTTGCCACTCCGGGCACCTACACCGTTAACAATGTGCCGGGCAACACGACCTACACGACCGGCATAACTGGCGGCTGGGCAACAAACCTGAATGTAGCCTGCGGCAATGACGCGAACCCGTATCGTCCGTTCGTCGGCATTGGAACGATCACGCGTCTTGAAAGCAAAGCGTCGTCGACGTACAACGCTCTTCAGGTTTCCTTGCGTAAGAGTGTTGGCGCTCTGAACCTGACCGGCGCTTATACGTACAGCCACTCCATCGACGATTCGTCCGATCGCTACGACGGGAGTTTCGTCAACGCCTACGATCCGTCTGCCAACCGCGCGAGTTCCAATTTCGATCAGCGGCATATGCTCAACCTCGGCTATGTCTACGATTTCCCCTTCTTCCGGAAGGCGGGCATGACGCACTCCCTCCTCGGCGGGTGGGAATGGTCAGGCATCTTCGCATTCTCGACCGGTACTCCACTGAACGTAACCAACGGCACAACCTACGGGGATAATGGCGGCGTCGGCAACGCAGTCGGGACCGGCTCCTATCCCGATCAGATTTCCGATCCTCACTCCAATGTGCCGCCTCCAAGCCAAGTCACCGGTAACAACTACGCGGGTTACTTCTTTAATCCGGCCGCTTTTGTTGCTCCAACCGGGCTGACGTTCGGGGACACAGGTCGTAACTCCCTGCGCAATCCCAACCGCACCAACTTCGACATGGGCCTGTTTAAGCACTTCGCCGTTCGGGAGAGCCTGGCTTTCGAGTTCCGTGCAGAAGCCTTCAATGTCTTCAACCATACCGAATGGGGTGGCTCTTCGGGCGCTCTGGGTGGCGGAGGATTCTTGGAGATCTCCTCGGCCCACCTGGCCCGCGTACTGCAACTGGGAGGGAAGATCATCTTCTAGCGCAGGCACGCCAGAAACTGACCCGGCCTCGAAAGAGGCCGGGTTTTTGTTTGCAGCGGAATTGCTCGTGTGGTGACGGACGCCTCGTCCGTCCCGCCAGCGCGAAGCGCGGCAGCAAAGCGCCACGAAAGCCGAAACCTATAGGCCAGAAACTAGAAGCTCAAAGCTCAAAGCTCAAAGCTCAAAGCTATACCCTGCTCCCCACCGTCTCCCGCCCGCCCACCGCCTCCAGCGCCCGCTCCAGGTCCGCGATCAGATCTTCGCAGCTTTCAATCCCCACCGACAGCCTTACCATCTGCTCGTTCACGCCCATGCTCTCACGCTGTTCCGCCGAGATCATGGCATGCGACGTCAGCACCGGAATCGACACCAGCGACTCCACGCTACCCAGGCTTGTTGCCAGGGTGAACAGCCGCATCGCCTCGCTGACGCGGCGCGCGTCTTCGCCCGTGCCCTCTACTTCAAACGTCACCACGCCGCCGCCGCCGCTCATCTGCGCCCGTGCGATCACGTGCTGCGGATGGCTTTTCAGAAACGGATAATGCACCCGCCGGACTTTTCCATGCTGCCCCAAGAACTCCGCGACCCGCAACGCGTTCTCATTCTGCCGCGCCACCCGCACCGCCAGCGTCTTCAGCCCGCGGATCAGCATCCACGCGGCATGCGGGTCCATGCAGTTTCCCAGCGTCGTCCGCGTCTCCCACAGCTGATCCATCAGTTCCTGCCGCCCGCAGACTACGCCGCAAGTCAAATCCGCATGCCCGCTTAAATACTTCGTGCCCGAGTGCATCACCAGGTCGATACCGTACTCTGCCGGATGCTGGTTGATGGGGGTGGCGAACGTGCTGTCGATCATACTCAGAAGCCCGCGCTCCCGGGCCAGCGCCGCCGCCTTCTTCAGGTCGACCACGCGCAACGACGGATTCGTCGGCGACTCCAGATATAGCATCCGCGTGTTCGGCCGGATCGCCCGCTCGTGCTGCCCGTGGTCGTGGGTATCGACAAAGGTCGTCTCAATTCCCACCCGAGGCAGCCACTGGGAAAAGAACTTCGTCACCCCGCCATAAATATCGCGCTGCGCCACAATATGGTCGCCAGCTTTCAGCAACGCCAGGATCGTCGTCGTGATCGCGCCCATGCCCGACGCGAACGTCCGCGCCGCTTCCACGCCTTCAATCGCCGCCACCGCCTGCTCCGCCACCGTGATCGTCGGATTCCCCCAACGCGTGTAGTAGCGGTCGGTCGTGGTTACGCGCTGCTGTTCGTCGTTGTCGGTGACTTCAAATGTCGAGGTCTGATAGATCGGCGTGCCTACCGGGCCGTTTTTCTTTTCGAGATCCGCCGCTCCATGCACAGCCGCGGTTTCAGGGCGATAACTCTTCCGTTTCATGATTGCCTCATCCCAAGAGTAATTGCGCCGATTCACCCCGAGCAAGCAAAAGCGGACTGTTCATACATGGGTACCCACAGGAACGCAGGGGTACTCACGGGAGCGAAGATGGGTGCCCCATTCTAACGTCGCGTTCTTTGCGACGTTAGAGTGGGGATTTTTCGACGGAAGTGAATCACGATCAGTCCAGGTGCCCAATTTCTCGCGCCCTTGGCGAGAAGTGGGGATTTTTCTGAATCCCGTCATACCACTCAACCCGCGTGCCGCAACCATTTATAATGCCCACTTCGATTCGCGTCCCCTAAAATCGCACCGCCATGGACCTGGGTCTCAAAAATCGCGTCGCCTTGATAGCCGCGTCCAGTCAGGGACTCGGCCTCGCCACCGCCGAAGCTTTCGCCGCCGAGGGCTGCCGCGTCGCCATGTGCGCGCGCAACCAGCAGACGCTCGCGGCCGCCGCCGCGAAAATCAGAAAGCAGCACAACGCGGAAGTATTCGCGGAGGCCCTCGACGTTGCCGACTCCGCCGCGGTCGCCGAGTTCGTCGCCGCGGTTGCCAACAAATTCGGCAGCGTCGACATTTGCGTCACCAACGCCGGCGGCCCGCCCGCCAAAGGATTCCTCGCTACCACGCTCGACGACTGGCAGCGCGCTCTCGA
>JBEKWZ010000070.1:0-9255 GCA_049512555.1 Candidatus Sulfotelmatobacter sp.
TGCCGTTCCGAATCCTTCCGCTCCGAAGCCGGCCAGCTTCCTGTTTGATCCGCCGACCATTCAAGCCTCCAAGGGCAATACTTTTGTGGTGAACCTGCTGCTGTCTGGCGCCCAGAACGTGCACACCGTGCCGGTGCAATTGGACTACAACCCACAGATGCTGCAATTGGTGAACGTGGTCAATGGCGGCTTCCTCTCGCAGGACGGCCAGATTGTGACCCTGGCTCATCGCGAGGATGAAATCAAAGGAGAATCAACCATTACGGCCTCGAGGCCAAACGGCGCCGGCGGAGTTTCCGGACAGGGTGCAGTGGTGTCCATCACTTTCCAGGCGAAAGCCGACGGACAGACGCCCCTCACTATTACGCGAGGCGGCGCCCGCGATCCGGGCTTGCAACAGATCACGGTCAACGGAGCGCAGGCCTCGGTAACTGTTCAGTAGTATGGGTTGAAGAGCATGACGATCACGAGAGTCCATCACGCCCGGAGCGCGAAGCCGCAACGCGGATTTACGCTCATGGAACTGATCGTCGCGGCGGCCATTATGTCGATTCTGACCATGATGGCGCTGCCGCTGGCGCGAATCACGATTCAGCGCGAGAAGGAAAAAGAACTGCACCGCGCGCTGTGGGACATGCGCGACGCCATCGACCGTTACAAAGACGCCGCCGACCGGAATATGTTTCAGACCAAACTCGACAGCGGCGGCTATCCGCCGGATCTCGAGGAACTGGTCAAAGGAGTAGAAGCGCAAGGCGGCAAGAAAATCCGTTTCCTGCGTTCCATTCCTGTGGACCCCATGACCAAGAGTAAGGAGTGGGGCCTGCGATCGATGCAAGACGATCCTGATTCGGACTCGTGGGGCGGGCAGAGCGTGTTCGACGTCTACACCAAGTCGACGGGCACTGCGCTCGACGGAACGAAATACAAGGACTGGTAGATGCAACGGCGCGTGAACAACTCGGCAAGTCGTAGAGGAATGCAGACGCGCCTGTTCGCCCGCAACCGGAGCAATCAAGCCCGCGGTTTCACGCTGCTGGAATTAATGATCGTCATCAGCATGATCATGATCCTGATGTCGGTTGCGGTGCCCATCTATAACCAGTCAATCGTGCAGGCTCGAGAGTCGGTCCTTCGCTCCAATCTCGCCACCTTGCGCAGCGTCATTTCCCAATACACTCTCGACAAGCAAAAAGCCCCGCAATCGCTCGACGACCTCGTCACGGCGGGCTACCTACGGCAGATTCCCATCGATCCCATGACCAAGCAGCCCAACTGGGAGCCGAAAGAGGAAGACGTGCTGATGGCCGTCGATCAGCAAGATCCCGGCATCGACGACGTGCACTCCTCCTCCAGCGGAATCGCCAGCGACGGCACGGCTTATAGCACTTGGTAGATTGCCTCGCCTAATCTCCGCGTTGCGCCTGTCGGACCTGAGGCACTAACATCTATCCATGCCCGTGGAAACAGAAATTCACGCTCCCGCATCCATTCGCGCGCCCCGCGGAAATCAGATCACCTGCAAAGGCTGGCAGCAGGAAGCTGCCATGCGCATGCTCATGAACAACCTTGACGAAGAGGTTGCCGAGCGTCCCAAAGACCTGGTGGTCTACGGCGGAACGGGCCGCACGGCGCGCAGTTGGGAAGCCTACCACGCCATCGTCGCCAGCCTGAAGAATCTGGCCAATGACGAAACTCTGCTGGTGCAATCGGGCAAGCCTGTCGGCGTTTTCAAAACCCACGATCACGCGCCCCGCGTGCTCATCGCCAATTCGAATCTGGTCGGCCACTGGTCGAACTGGTAGAAGTTTAACGAACTGGAGCGCGCCGGCCTGATGATGTACGGGCAGATGACCGCCGGATCGTGGATTTACATCGGCTCGCAGGGAATTGTGCAGGGAACGTTCGAGACATTTTCCGCCGCCGGCGAAAAGCATTTTGGCGGCGACCTTGCCGGCAAGCTGATTGTCAGCGGCGGCATGGGCGGCATGGGTGGAGCTCAGCCCCTGGCCGCGACCATGACCGGCGCGGCGTTTCTGGGTATTGACGTCGATCCCGAGCGCATCAAGAAGCGCTTGAAAACCGGCTACTGCGACTTTATGGTCTCCACACTTGACGAAGCTCTGCGCATTCTGAAGAATGCGATCCGTAAAAAAGAAAATGTTTCGGTCGGGCTAGTCGGCAATTGCGCGGACGTGATTCCAGAATTGGCCGAGCGTGGAGTTGTCCCGGACATTCTGACCGACCAGACTTCAGCGCACGATCCGCTGAACGGATATGTGCCGAACGGCATGAGCTTCGAACAGGCGCTGGATTTGCGCCAGCGCGATCCCCAGGCGTATCAGGAAAAATCTCTCGACGCGATGGCGCGCCACGTAGAAGGCATGTTGCGCCTGCAGAAGATGGGCTCAGTCACCTTCGACTACGGCAATAACATCCGCACCTTCGCGTTTCAGCGCGGCGTGAAGGATGCTTATGACTTCCCTGGTTTCGTGCCCGCGTATATTCGTCCGCTGTTCTGCGAGGGCCGCGGACTATTTCGCTGGGTGGCGCTCTCGGGCGAAGCATCTGACATTCACGTCACGGACGAACTCGTTCTCGAATTATTTCCCGAGAATCGAATCCTGCGGCGCTGGATTGATCTGGCGCGGAAGCGCATCAAGTTTCAGGGCCTGCCCGCGCGCATCTGCTGGCTGGGTTACGGCGAGCGCGCGCAATTCGGGCTGGCCATGAACGATCTGGTGAAGAAGGGCAAGATCAAGGCGCCAATCGTGATTGGCCGCGATCATCTCGACTGCGGTTCGGTGGCGTCTCCCTATCGCGAAACCGAAAGCATGAAAGACGGCTCCGACGCCGTGGCCGACTGGCCGCTGCTCAACGCGCTGTTGAATACCGCTGCGGGCGCGTCGTGGGTTTCAATTCACAACGGCGGCGGCGTCGGCATCGGCTACTCGTTGCACGCCGGACAAGTCACCGTGGCCGATGGCACGGATGAGATGGCCAAGCGCATCGAGCGCGTGCTGACCACGGACCCGGGCATGGGCGTGATCCGCCACGTGGACGCGGGCTACGACGAAGCAAAGGAGTTTGCAAAGAAGGCAGGCGTGAAGGTTCCGATGGGGAACTGACTGCCTGAACTCCCAGTTGCCGCCTATTTTGCCAGCGCGTCGTACACGGCTTGGTACGCCGGCTTCCTCTGATATCTGTCATCCCAGAGTAAGGCCCATCCCTGCCCTTTGTAGAACTGTGGGATCCACGAGCGCTTGTCTGTGAATCCCCACATCTGCACTGCTTTGCACGCGGGTTGCTGCACACAAAGAGTCGTGATCTCGCCGTAGAGTTTTGCCTGCGCACTGAGCGCGGCGGCGCTGGATTCGTTGAGCCGAACATCGACTTCGGTGATTTGCAGCTCCAGACCCAGTTTCGCAAACCGCTCCAGATTCTTCGCAACGGACGCCAGCTTCGCGGGGTCGTCGAACTTCAGGCTGACATGCATCTGGAAACCGACGCCGTCGAGCGGCACACCGCGCTTCTTGAAATCTTTCGCCATCGCATAAATGGCATCCGATTTCTTGTTGATCATTTCCGCGTCGTAGTCGTTGTAGAACAGCTTCGCGTTTGGATCGGCTTCATGTGCCCAGCGAAACACTTGTTCGATGTATTTCGTGCCCTTGCCCCCGCCGATGCCCGGCTGGTCGTACCAGATCGTGTGGCGCATCGCGCCGCTGTCGGTGAAGGCTTCGTTGACCACATCCCACGCGTAGACTTTGGAAGCGTAGTGCGTCATCACGGTCTTGATGTGGCCGTGCAGAATGTCGGCAAGCTGGGACGCAGAGTAGCCGCCGTTTTTCACCCAGTCCGGCACCTGGTTGTGCCAGACCAGCGTGTGCCCGCGGACAACCATGGTATTACTCTGAGCGAATGCGACCAGCGCGTCACCACCCTCGAAATTGTAAGGATTGGGGTCAGTGTCGGGCCTGGGATGAATCACGCCAAACTTCATTTCGTTCTCAGCCTGCAGTTGGCTGAACTCCGACCCGAGAATGGTGGCATAGTCCGCTTCGGCGAGATACGCTGATGCGGCGGCGGCACCGACCATTATGTGGCGAGCATCAGCAGCCTGACGTAGCGTCCCAGCTGCGGGTGCAGCGGCCCGCGGAAAATGCGATGCAGCGCCCGGCAGCAATAACATTCCGCACAGCAGAGCAGAAATCGGAGCGCGGCGTAAGATGCGGCGGAAAACGTCGATTGACTCTCGATGCATTTTGATCATGCCCACCTTCCCGGCCAATTATCTGTCAAAGAATCAAAACGCAAAATCCAAAGCAAAGATGTTAGGCCGATTGCCGCAAATTCTACAACCGGCGACCCGAATGAGTCGACAGGCCTGCGCTGATCACCGACTGTTGCTGCTAGACTAGTCATGCGTGAGCACTGCAAAACTGAGCACTGCAAAAGGAAGATCACAAGCACCAGACGGACTGCTGCTGCTCAACATCGGCCAGCTTCTCACCTTACGCCCGGCTTCGGCTGAATCGGGCCCGCGCCGCGGGCCTGCTTTGCGTGACCTTGCGATCATCCACGACGGCGCCGTGCTCTGCCTGGGCGGCAAGATCGTCTCCGTCGGCCAGACCAAGGACGCGCTGCGCGACCCCTGGCTGAAGAACAAGCGAAAGCGAATCACCGAGATCGACTGCACCGGCAAAGTCGTATTACCGGGCTTCGTCGACTCGCACACGCACCCTGTCTTTGTCAGACCGCGGCTGGTGGATTTCGAAAAGCGCATCGAGGGCGCATCCTACGCGGAAATTGCGGCAGCGGGCGGCGGCATCCGATCCGGTCTGGAGTCAGTGCGCAGCGCAGCGAAGAGCCTCCTCGCCTCCAAGGTCTTGACCGCGCTGCAGAAAATGGCCTCTTTGGGCTCCACCACCGTTGAGGCGAAGTCGGGGTACGGGCTCACGGTCGAGTCGGAACTGAAGTCACTAGAGGCCATCAAAGACGCAGCCTCGCGCTGGCCGGGGACCGTGGTTCCCACTTTGCTGGGAGCCCATGTCGTCCCGAAGGAGTTTCAGGGCTGCTCACAAAAGTATGTTGAGATCGTCTGTAAGGAGATGATTCCGGTGACAGCGAGGCGGAAGCTTGCCCAATTCGTGGATGTCTTCTGCGATCAGGGAGCGTTCACGGCGGAGGAGACGCGGCAGATTTTTGCCGCCGCTGAAAAACACGGGTTGAGCGTCCGCGCACATATGGGTCAGCTTTCCGAAACAGGTCTGCAGCCGTTCTTTCGCTTCAATCCCGCGTCGTTCGACCACATGGACCATGTGAACGAAGGTGACATTGCACAGCTGGCCAAACACGATACAGTAGCCACATTGGTGCCGGGCGCGAATTATTTTCTGGGGTTGAAGGAATATCCGGACGCGCGCCGGCTGATTGATGCCGGCGTCCCGGTCGCGCTGGCCACGGACTACAATCCCGGCACTTCGCCGACCATCAGCATACCGATGGCAATGTCATTAGCCTGCACGCATATGAAAATGTCGCCGGCGGAAGCGATCGCGGCCGCCACTATCAACGGGGCATGGGCGCTTCGTGTGGCGAAACGCAAGGGCAGCATCGCGCCAGGGAAGGATGCCGATCTAGCAGTTTTTGCGGTCGAGGATTACCGCGAAATTCCATACTGGTTCGGCGCCAACCACTGTGCGATGTCCGTCCTGAATGGAGTGGCCGCGCCCAGCCCGTGAACTTTCTCGGTGCCCCATCCGTACCTGAATTGCAGTGGAGTGGTACAACTGCGTCCGGCGCGCTCCAGAAGAACATTGAAGGAAAACAATCTGACTTAATCATCTCCCGAGGGGAACGAATGAACCGCATTCTTGCAGCAATGATCTTTGTCGTCTTAACACTTTCACTGGCGAGCGCGCAGCGGCTGCCCGAAATCGCGAGACCTGAAAACTACAAACTCACGTTCACGCCCGATCTCGACAAAGCCAAATTTGAGGGCGATGAGGCCATCGCGATTCGAGTGCTCAGTTCGACCTCCGACATTACGTTGAACGCAGTCGACATCGATTTCCACGAGGTGACTATCACCAGCGGAAGCTCCACGCAAACCGCGAAGGTTACTCCCGATAAAGAAAAAGAAATGGTTGTGCTAAGCGTGGAGAAGGCTCTGGCCGCCGGTCCGGCGACGATCCACATTACCTACTCCGGCATTCTCAACGACGAAATGCGCGGATTGTACTTGGGAAAGGATGACCACGGACGCAAATATGCCGCGTCGCAGTTTGAAGCCACTGATGCTCGGCGCGCCTTCCCGTCATTTGACGAGCCCGACTACAAAGCTACTTTCGACATTACCGCTGTGGCCGACAAGGATCTGGTCGCGATCTCGAACCAGAAAATTATTTCCGACACGCCCGGGCCTGGCGACAAGCACACGGTGCGCTTCGCCACCACGGCCAAAATGTCGTCTTACCTGGCCGCACTGGTCGTGGGCAACTTCGAGTACATCGAGGGCGAGGCCGACGGCATTCCGATCCGCGTCTACAGCACTCCGGGGAAAAAAGAGATGGGCAGGTTCGCGCTTGAGGCCGCGTCTTACATTCTCGGCTATTACGACAAATACTTCGGCATTAAATATCCCTACAGAAAACTGGACCTGATTGGCCTGCCTGACTTTTCCGCAGGCGCAATGGAAAATACTGGCTGCATTACGTTCCGCGAAGTCATTCTTCTGATCGATGAGAAGCAAGGCTCGGTCGGCCTCAAGAAGGAGATTGCCAGCGTCATCGCCCACGAAATGGCGCACCAGTGGTTTGGCGATTTGGTCACGATGAAGTGGTGGGATGACATCTGGCTCAACGAAGGCTTCGCTACCTGGATGGAATCGAAGCCCGTAGCGAAGTGGAAGCCGGAATGGAATTACGAGTTGGACGACGTCAGCGACACCGGCGGAACACTCAACGTAGATTCCCTCGAGAATACTCGTCCGATTCATCAGGCGGCCGAAACTCCCGCGCAAATTCAGGAGTTGTTCGACGGAATCGCGTACGGCAAGGCCGCTTCGGTGTTGCGCATGCTCGAGTCCTACCTCGGCGAAAAAACCTTCCGCGCCGGAGTAAACGCTTATCTGCAGCAGCACCAGTATGCCAACGCCACGGCCGACGATTTTTGGGATGCTCAGGCGAAAACGTCGAAGCGACCGGTCGACAAGATCATGCCCACGTGGGTGAAGCAAGCAGGCGCTCCGGTCGTCAATGTAAAAACACAATGCTCCGGAAATTCCACGAGCGTCACTTTGACGCAGCAGCGGTATTTTGTCGACCGAGCGAAATTTGAGGCGGCCAACGATCAACTCTGGCAGATCCCCCTATGCCTGAGAGGATCTGCCACTGGCAACGGCGCGCCTAAGTGCGAACTGCTGACGAAGAAAGATGAGACCTACACTTTGCCCGGTTGCTCGACCTGGGTTCTGGCCAATGCGGGCGCGACCGGCTTCTACCGCACCGGTTACTCCGCCGAAGCGGTCCGAACTCTGGCCAACGACGCCGAGACCAAACTGACTCCCGCTGAGCGCATCGCCGTGCAGAACGACATCTGGGCATCGGTGGCAGTGGGTCGCGAGCCGGTGGGCGATTCCCTCGCCTTTGCGCAAGGCTTGCAGTCGGACCGCAGCCGCGCTGTCATGGAAGACGTGCTGGGAGGACTCGATTATGTCGATCGCTACCTGGTGAGTGGCAGCGACCGTGACGCGTATCGCGTGTGGTTGCGCCAGTATCTGGCTCCTGCCATGAAAGAAATGGGATATGAACCGAAACCGGGCGAGACCGACGAGCAGAGAACTCTGCGGGGACGGGTGTTCAATGCGCTGGGTTACGATGCCCGCGATCCCGAGACTCTGGAGCAGGCGCGGAAAATCGCGGACAAAGCGCTGGCTGATCCGGCGTCCGTCGACAGCGAGATGGCCGGCAGCGCCTTACATCTTGCGGCCTTGAATGGAGATGCTTCATTTTACGACCGGGTGATGATGGCCTTGAAGAATCCGAAATCGCCGGAGCAGTACTACACCTACCTTTTCATGCTGCCCCGGTTCGACGACCCGAGATTGCTTGAGCGCACATTGGAGTTTGCGGTCTCGCCCGAGGTGCGCTCTCAAGATGCGCTGCAGGTGGTTGGGGCGGTCATGACGAATCCGGCGGGCGAAAAATTGGCGTGGGATTTCATTCAGACGCACTGGGACGCGGTTGCGAAGGCGGGCGGTCCGTTTGCCAGCGCCGAAGTTGTGGGTGATACCAGTGTTTTCTGCGACGCAGGGATGCGCGATCAGGTGACGGAATTCTTCGCCGCTCACAAGATCGCGGCCGCGGAACGCACCTATAAACAATCGATTGAACGCATCAACAATTGCATCGATTTCAAGGCGCAGCAGGAACCGCGGTTGGCGTCGTGGCTGGGGCAGCAGCGTGGCAACGCCGGCGGAAAATAATCGACGAGATCGGAATGCGAACCAGGACAGCAGGTCCATCGACTGCGCAAACTCTCTCGCTTCGCGAGGGATTTTGCTCCGCTCGGGATGACCAACGCCGGTTCTGGACTTTTTGTCTCAGGGCACGACCGGCAGCACCAGATATGAAGGCAGATCGGCTGAACAATAGATGCGCTGGGTCGCCGGCACAAAGTCAGCGGCGGCGGCCTGATAAATACTCGGCACGAACTTCTGCGGATTGCGGTCAATCACCGGAAACCACGTCGACTGAATCTGCACCATGATGCGGTGCCCCTTCAGAAAGACGTGGTCGTGATCGCGCAAAGAAATATTCCACTCCGTCGGTTTATTCGGCATCAGCGGTTGCGGCTTTTCATAGCTCGTCAGATAGCGGCCCCGGCGCACCTCCATCGCAATGGGAAGCTCGTAGCCGTTCAGCGACTGGGCATACTGCCCCGGCCTCGGCCCTTCGTCTGGATTCCAGGCATTCTTTTGCGCGTCCTGCGGATACACATCGATCAGCTTGACCACGAAATCGCTGTCGGTTCCTGATGTAGACGCAAAGAGATCCGCCGCCAGCGGTCCTGTGACGGTGAGGTCATGATCCAGCGGTTCGCTGACAAAGGAGAGAACGTCGGGACGATGATCGACAAAGCGCTGGTCGGCAACTTCCCAGGTTCGCCAGTCGCCGCCGGGATAAGTCGGCGTGATCGGGCGTTGGCGATATGGCACTGGATTGGCTGGATCGGAAACGTACTCGCGGTAGG
>JBEKWZ010000071.1:0-9245 GCA_049512555.1 Candidatus Sulfotelmatobacter sp.
ATCACTGACTACGACAAGCTGACGCTCGAAGTGTGGACCAACGGCTCCATCACGCCCGCCGACTCGCTCGGCCTGGCCGCGAAGCTGCTGAAGGACCACATGAACATCTTCATCAACTTCGAAGAAGAAATTGAAACCGGCACGTCGTCGTCGGACGATCGCAAGCCCGAGATCCACAACGAGAACTTGAACCGTTCCGTGGAAGAGCTCGAGCTTTCCGTGCGCAGCTACAACTGCTTGAAGAATGCGAACATCCAGACCATCGGAGAACTGGTGCAGAAGACTGAAGCCGAAATGCTCAAGACGAAAAACTTTGGCCGCAAGTCGCTGAACGAAATTAAAGAAATTCTTTCCTCGATGGGTCTGAGCCTGGGCATGAAGATTGACGAACACGGCAATGCGGTGCCCGGACCGACGTCGAATGTCCCGTTGCCCGCGTCCGCCTACGGACCGGACGATCAGCTGTAAGTCGCTGTCAGTTAAAATTGCGGGCTCAGAAGAAAATTCTGAGCGAGCATTAAGGAGACTGCAATGAAAAGCATTCTACGGGCATCTCTGGTACTTCTGCTCCTGGGCGCGTTTCAGCTGGCCGCACAGGACGTGGTCAGTGCAGTCCACGGAACGATTACCAAGCTGGATTCGGCCGCCAAAACCGGCGTCGTCAAGACCAAGGACGGCACCGAACATACCGTCAAGTTTGTCGACAAGACCACGGTCCACGGCGTCGATGCAACGGCAGCGGGTGGCAAGGACGCTTTTCACGGGCTGACCGAAGGCTCCGAAGTGGTGGCGCACTACACCACCAAGGGCACGGAAAAGACGGCGGTCGAGGTCGATAAAGTCGGCAAGGATGGTATTAAGGCGGTCGACGGAACCGTCACCCATATTGATCGCGGTGCCAAAACCCTGGCGGTCAAAGCGGCGGACGGCACGGAACAAACGTTCCGGCTGTCCGATCACGCTGCGGCCGATGCCGGCAAGGACATTGCAAAAGGAACTGAGAAATCAGCGAAGGTTACGGTGTACTACACCGAAGAGGCCGGCAAGAAAACCGCCCACTTCTTCGAGAAGGTCATAGGATAACAAGCTGCCTTGCAGGTTTTCAGATGTAGGTTTCAGAAGTAGCTTTGAGAAGCTGTTTTGAAAGGACGCGGCTTCTAGCCGCGCCGCTCAAGGTTAAAAAAGAGTCGGGGCTTTAGCCCCTGAGGGTTCGAAAATGCGTCACAAAGTTGCAGGCTACAAACTCGGACGGAACACTGCGCACCGGCGCTCGCTGCTGCGCAATCTGGTCACCTCGGTCATCGTCGAAGAGCGCATCGAGACGACCGTTCCCAAAGCCAAGGCCGCGAAGCCCATCGTCGAGAAGATGATCACTCTCGGCAAGCGCGGCGACCTCAGCGCCCGCCGTCTCGCTGCCGCCTATTTGATGACCGATGAGGCCGTCGTGAAGCTGTTCGACACCGTCGGTCCCCGCTTCGGCGATCGCGAAGGCGGCTACACCCGCATCATCCGCACCGGGTGGAACAAGGGCGACGGCGCCGACAAGGCTTTCCTCGAACTGCTGGGCAGCGAGAAAATCCTCGACGAGAAAAAAGAAAAGCGCGCCGAGGCTCGCGCCAAGAAAACCGCCGAGGCCAAGAAGGCCATGGAAGAGGCCGAAGCGCAGGCCCAGGTCGAAAGCGAATCCGCTCCGGCCGAAGTCAAAGAGGAAGACAAGAAAGAGTAGTCGCGGGTTTTCGCTGGGAGGCGCAGCCTGCGGGCTGCGCCTTTTCTTTTTGCGGAATCTTTCTGACCTCGACCTTCCTTTCGCATGCGAGGTTTTTGCGCACTCGTACATGTCCCTCCGGGGTCTCCCACTAGTAATCTTGCGGTCGCTTTCGCTGTTTCCCTAAACTTCATTGAATGGCATTTACGCGCACACAGATCGGCATTGCTGTCGGCACCGGAGTTCTGCTCGTTGGAGTTTTTGTCGGCTACCTGTGGTGGCTGAGCGATCAGGGGCCCGTGCTGGCGCGCTCGGAAGATCATGATCCGCTGACCGGACTGCCCGTCAGCATCGAAATGAATCCGCTGCGCGATCGCTCTACCGAAAAGGCTGCCAACAAGTTTCTGCGCGAGATGCGTGACGGCCACTGCGACGACCTGCTCTCCAAGTGGGAGCACGACTACCACAAAAAGTACGCCCATTACATCTGCAAGTCTGAAGCGCAGCACCCGCTGCTCTCCTGGCAACTGGTGGACTGGGAAGAAGCGTCCCCGCTGGTAGTCCTCCACTATCGCGGCAAGCGGCCCAGTAACGCCGACCCCACTCAACCCGGAATCGATCAGGATCTGTTCACCGTCACCGTCGAGCACAAGGGCGGCGACTGGGTCGTCACCAAGTACGACGCGATGTACTGAGAGACCAGCAAAGACATGGGAATGCATGGTCACCTTCGGGAGATTACACCCGCAGAATTGGCGCGCCTTCAGGAGAATCCCGAAGCAGTGGAAGAGTTTATTCATGGCAAGATGCTGGAGCGACTCGCGAAGATCGAAGCGGCAGTCGATGAACAGTCTAAGATCGCACGGGCGGCTGGCCGAGAGCTAAGCTCTGCCGAGGAGCGGAAAATCCGCAGCGAGGTTTTCAAGAAATTGATGGGAAAGTCGCCTCTTCAGGATGTCCCGGACGAAGAGGGGTTGAGGCTCGAGAAATCCTGGCACGTCCTCCACTACCTCCTCACGGGTAGGACGGAAGCAGCTCCGCCGCCATTTGGAAATGCCATCATGGGCGGCGAAGAGATCGGCGAGGAGCGGGACTATGGGCGCGTTCGTTTTCTAAACCCGCCGCAGGTTCGCGAAGTCGCGGCGGCGCTGGCGTTGATCTCCAAGGAGGATTTGGTCCGCAGGGGTGATGTCCAGGGGATGGCGGCAGCGAAGGTCATCTATGCTTGCAGAGACGAAAGCGAACTGGAATTGGCTCTGCACTATTTCGAACAGGTATCGCGTTACTACGCCGACGCAGCCGCCCGCGGAAATGCCATGTTGCTCTATGTCGACTAAGCCCATTCGTTAATCGCGGCTTCCAGCTTCTGCCGGCCTCCGTGATAAAACTGGCTAATGGCTGAAGTTCGACCCCAGGCGGCACCGTCCGCTGCGCGCAATGTTTACGTTTTCGGCGTTACGTCGCTTCTGAATGACGCGGCCTCGGAAATGGCGTACTGGGTGCTGCCCGCATTTCTGGTTTCGCTGGGTGCGGGGCCGGCGCAGTTGGGCTTGATTGAGGGCTTGGCCGAGAGCGTCGCGTCGTTCACCCAACTTTTCTCGGGATATCTCACCGACCGCATCGACCGCCGCAAGCCGCTGGTGGTCGCGGGATATTTCGTGGCTAACGCCGTGAAGCCGCTGCTCGCGGTGGTCGGTGCGTGGTGGCAGATTCTGCTGATTCGGTTCAGCGACCGGTTGGCCAAGGGAGTGCGCGGCGCGCCGCGCGACGTGATGGTGGCCGAATCGGTGCCGAAGGAACGGCTGGGATCGGCCTACGGCCTGATTCAGTCGATGGACTCGGCGGGCGCGATCCTCGGGCCGCTGGGCGCGCTCGTGCTGCTGGCTCATTACGGAATCCGCGGCGTGTTTTGGGCCGCCGCCGTTCCGGGTGCGCTGTGCGTGATGGTGGCGCTGTTCGGTATCCGCGAGACGCAAAAGCCCCACCCTTCGACAAGCTCAGGGCAGGCTTTCTCGCAACAGACGCGAGAAATGGAGCACCCAGCTACGTCCAGCGCAGCATTGCCCAGTTCGTTCTACGTGGTTCTGATCGCTGTGAGTTTATTTTCGCTGGGAAATTCCAGCGACATGTTTCTGGTGATGCGGGCGCAGAACGTAGGCATCCCGGTGGCGCTGGCGCCGTTGCTGGGGCTCGTCTTCAATCTCACATACACTCTTGGCTCGTGGCCTGCGGGATGGTGCAGCGACCACTTCTCGCGGCGTGGAATTGCGGCTGCTGGGTATTTGATTTTTGCCGCGGTGTATTTCGTGTTCGGGCGCGCGCCCTCCACGCTCGCCATCTGGATCACGATGGCCGTCTACGGTTTGTACTATGCCCTCACGCAACCCGTGCTGAAGGCGCTGGTGGTTGAGACCGTGGGGCAAGAAGTGCGCGGGCGGGCGCTGGGCGTCTATGCCTTCGTGACCAGCGTGGCCGCGCTCGCGGCCAGTTTGATCACCGGCGAATTGTGGAAGCACTACGGTGCGGGAGTACCGTTTTATTTTTCCGCTGCGATGGCAGCGACGTCGGCAGTGCTGTTGGCGGTTTCGGGAATCGCGCGAAACTCTAACCGGTATAACTAAGTAACCCGGTTAGCGAAGGGTTCCGGGCATCATCCCAACCATCCAAAGAACGATTGCAGGTTAGGTTTCTAGAGGTTTGCGAGCACGCCACTTCATCCACAGCAATACCAGAATCTGCGCAGCGATCGCGGCGCAGGTATCGAGGATCACGTCGTGGACCGTCCCGGTACGCGTTGGGATAAAGGTCTGGTGCCACTCGTCGAGGCTGGCCACGAGTGCGGTTCCGAGCACGGAAATATTTGCCCATCGCCACGTCCATTTCGGATCGCCCGGTGCGGGCAGAGTCTCGCGCCACGCGCGAAAAAATAGGATGCTCAGCAGGCCATAGCCGAAGACGTGGCCCACCTTGCGAAGGAAGAAGTGGAAGGGCTGGAATCGTTCCAACTCCATGCCGAAGAGATAATGGAACAGGGGATAGAGGAAGCGGCTGGTGTTGTTCGCGGAACCGAAGGCTGTCGATTCCATGGCGATGACGATCAGCCACAGGGTTGCGGCGATCCAGGCTTTGAGAACGCTGTGACGGTCGGTGCTCAAGCGAGTGCGGTGCCCGTCGTTACGAAATTCGCTACGAAATCCCCACCCTTCGACAGCCTCAGGGCAGGCTTTCTCGCGACCGGCGGGAGAAATGGGGCACCCAGCGAGAGTGGCTTCGCTGCAGCGAGGGCGGGACGCCCCTTCGGCAAGCTCAGGGCAAGCTCTCGCGACAGCCGGCAAGATGCCGGCGCTACACGATTACTCGATGGCATAGTTCGGGGCCTCGCGGGTGATCATTACGTCGTGGACGTGGCTCTCGCGCAGGCCGGCGCCGCTGATGCGGACGAAGCGCGTCTTCTGCAGCAACTCTGGAATCGTGCCGCAGCCGCAGTAGCCCATGCCGGATTTCAATCCGCCGACCATCTGATGCACGATCATGGCGACGGAGCCGCGGTAGGGGACGCGGCCTTCAATGCCTTCGGGGACGAGCTTGTTGAGGCGGTTGCTGTCGCCGTCGCCGGCGGACGCGGCCGAGGATTCGCCGTCCATGCTCTGGAAGTAGCGCTCGCTCGACCCTTGAGCCATCGCGCCGATTGAGCCCATGCCGCGATAGGACTTGAAGGAGCGGCCTTGATACAAAATTAATTCGCCGGGACTTTCGTCGGTGCCGGCGAAGAGCGATCCGATCATGACGGCGCTCGCGCCCGCGGCCAGCGCCTTGGTGACGTCGCCGGAATACTTAATTCCGCCGTCGGCGATGATGGGGACGCCCGCGTCTTTGGTGGCGCGATAGGCTTCGGCGATGGCAGTGATCTGCGGCACGCCGGCGCCGGTGACGACGCGCGTGGTGCAAATCGATCCCGGACCGATGCCGACTTTAATGCCGTCGGCGCCGGCGCGTGTGAGTTCGCAAGCGCCGTCGAAAGTGGCCACGTTACCGGCCAGCAGATCGATGTGAGGCAGTTTCGATTTCACCAGCTTCACGGCGTCGAGAACTTTTGTGGAGTGGCCGTGGGCGCTGTCGATGGCCAGCACGTCGACTTTGGCTTCGGCGAGTTCCTGGGCGCGTTCGAGAAAATCTCCGGTGGCGCCGATGGCTGCGCCTACGCGCAGGCGGCCCTGCGAATCTTTGGCGGCGTTGGGATACTTCAGTTTTTTCTGAATGTCTTTGACCGTGATCAGGCCCTTCAGGTTGTACCTGTCGTCGACCACGAGAAGTTTTTCGACGCGATGTTCGTGCAGAATTTTTTCCGCTTCTTCGAGCGTGGTGCCGACGGGCACGGTGATGAGATTTTTCTTGGTCATCACTTTGTCGATGGGAATGTCGAAGCGGGTTTCAAAGCGCAGATCGCGGTTGGTGAGGATGCCGACCAGCTTGCCGTGCTCGGTAATCGGCACGCCGGATATTTTGTACTTGCGCATGACTTCGAGCGCGTCGCTGACCCGGTCGGTGGGCGACATGGTGACGGGGTCGACGATCATGCCGCTTTCCGAGCGCTTCACCTTGTCGACTTCGTTGGCCTGCTGCTCGATGGTCAGGTTGCGGTGAATGATGCCGAGACCGCCCTGCTGCGCCAGCGCGATCGCCATGTGCGATTCGGTGACGGTGTCCATGGCGGCGCTCACGATGGGAATGTTCAGGCTGATGGTGCGGGTGAGCTGCGTCTGGGTGCTGGCCTGCGCGGGAATCACATCGGAGCGGGCGGGCAGCAGAAGGACGTCATCGAAAGTAAGAGCCTCAGGAACGGGAAAATGAATCATAAGTTTCTCGGGAACTTTTCTCGGGCAATCTCCCAGCCGTAGGGGGATTCTTCATTCTAGAGACGGCGGAGGATTGAGGCAAATGGGGACTGCGGGAATGGTGAGTGTAATGCAGATTTTGCAACAGCTACGGTCTCCACTGTCCTTCGTATCTTGTATAACCGGCCGGAAGCTCGAACATTGTGTCCGCGACGGTACCCCCCCGAAGATTCTTAACCTGATAAATCGTGACCCGATGAGTCGCATCACCGGCTTCGGAAAGGAGGGTGATCCCCAGTTTCTTATCCGTCCAGTAATAAACGTGAAACCCCTTTGGATTCCAGACGTCCCATTTATTCGCCATCCGCCCCTCTAGTTCCTCTTGGCCCAGTAGCTTGCAGGCGGAAGGCACTTGGGCGTGGGGGCACAATGAGCCGTTCGTCATCTCTGGGGCATACGTCGATAGATCCTTGCCGGCGAGGTCCCAGTACGTTTTCGACTCAGTAATGATGCGCCAGCCAGTCCTCTTGATCAGGTCGAATACATCGGTAAAGAGCCCCCATTCGATGCGAAGGTGGCTGTTGCTCAAATAAAGCTTTCCAGTGAGCCCAGACGCACCGGGGATATTCGCATCCATGGAGACGTCAGCGGTAAACGGATGATTGCATGCTGTCAGGATGAGCAACAGGGCCGGGAGGAAGATGACTTTTCGCATAGAGGGATGAGTTATCGTGTATCTTCGTGGCGCATCGACGCAATCATAATCCTTATTAACTGACGCTATCAGGCCATAACACTCATTAACTTCGTTGTGATCCGGTTCCGGAAGAAACCGCGACAGTGTAAATGTCTCAGCTGGACGATTGCAGCAGGCTCGCATATTTGCCCGGATTGCCAACACAGAGGGACAGATTTTTCACGGTCGCTGGCGGAGCAGGACAGGCTTGGCCCCAGGCATATTCTTTGCCCCAGGCATACTCTTTGATCAGGTCCATCGAAAAGGCGACTGCCTCGGGCGTAAAGTAATACTCCCAAGTGGCCGACTTCTCGTCTCTTCGCAGGAATAGAGCGGCGCCGTCTGGGGAACCATGCTGGTCGAACTGAGTCTCGAAACTCTCTTCCAGCGCCACGCGCTTGGCTTTGTACTCCCCGGCGTTCATCGTTACCTTGTACCAACCCTTGATAGTGTCCATGGCGGCGCTCCCAGCCGTAGGGGGATTCTACATTCTAGAGAGGGCGGGGGATTGAGGCAAATGGGGAACCGAGGCGGATGACCGCGTGACACGGCAAGGGCTCGTAGCTATCGCCCGTCGTTTGTGGAGATTGAGATTCCTCCGCGCGTGAAGCAAGGCACGCGCTGTCGGAATGACAGGGCGCGTTTTGGGCGGGATCAGGGCGCTTACCTCCGTTTGTCTTTTAGTCACTAGGGGCGTATATTAGGGAACTGAGAACTGTTGTGTAATACCGGCATTTGGCGAAGCACACCAGTGGGCGCAAGCCCACTTTTTAGTTTGGAGCCCTCGGTTGTTGCCGCCATCGCCTGTAAGCTATTTGATTCATGGCACTTGACGTTGAACGTGTGCGGGAAATCGCGGAGCGGGTGGCGGCCTCAAGCGGGCTCGAAATTGTTGAAGTCGAGTTTCTCGGCGGAGGCAAGGCGCGCATGCTGCGGGTGTTTCTGGATAAGCCTGCGGCGGGAGCGGATCCACTCGCGGGCGTGACGCACGAAGACTGCGCGAATTTCAGCCGCGAGTTTGGCACGATCCTCGATGTTGAGGATGTGATGCCGGGTTCGTACACGCTGGAAGTTTCGTCGCCGGGGTTGGACCGGAAGTTGACTAAGGCCGCGGATTTTACGCGCTTCACGGGCAGCCGCGTGAAGCTGACGACGCGACAGCCGGTCGGCGCCAGCAATAATCGGCATTTTGAAGGACGGTTGGAGAGTTTCAACGACGGGCGGTTGACGCTGGATTTGAGCGTGGCCAGCCACAAGTCGCGCAAGAAGATGGGCGCGGCGGCCGGCGAGAAGATTGAAATCGAGTTCGCCAACGTGGAGAAGGCGAATTTGGTGCCGGAGATTTGAAAGGCGGGCTTTGGACGTCAGACCTCGGACGTCAGATATTGGACCTCGGCGGTTCTGAGATCCTGAAGGTCGAAGGTCCGAAGTTCGAGGTCCGATTTTTTATGGCAAGCGAGCTCTACAACACGATCGACGCACTCAGCCGGGAAAAAGGGATTGATCCGCAGATTGTGGTCAGCGCGGTGGAAGACGCCATTGTCATGGCCACGCGCAAGTACTACAAGTCGCAGGAAAACCTGCGGGCCAAGCTCGACAAGGACACCGGCAAGATCAACGCCTTCGCGGTGAAGACCGTGGTGGAGACGCCGGAGCAGGTCGAGGACCCGAACCTGCAGATCACGGTGGAGGATGCGAAGAAGGTCGATCCGGCGCTTGAAGTCGGTGGGGAGTTGCTGATTCCGAAAGTGACGGAAGGGATTCTGGGACGCATCGCGGCGCAACTGGCGAAGCAGGTGATCTTCCAGAAGGTGCGCGAAGCGGAACGCGACACGGTTTACAACGAGTACATCGGGCGCGTGGGAGAGATTGTGAACGCGACGGTGAAGCGGGTTGAAGGTCCGGATGTGATTTTCGATATTGGCAAGGCGGAAGCGCGCATGCCGCGCAAGGAACAGTCGCGGCTGGA
>JBEKWZ010000072.1:0-9062 GCA_049512555.1 Candidatus Sulfotelmatobacter sp.
TGCGACCGTGCCGGTGCGGGCCCTTCCTGAATCACGGGGCGCGGCCCAACTACTTCAAAAAGTGCATTTGTTAGCGCGCTGTTTGGTAGCGACATAACTTGCTGTCCCAGCCCAGAACCGAGTCGAACTCAACGTTTCCGGGGGTCCCGGATGTTTAGGCGCCGCCCTCTACGGGCACCAATTCGGGGATGCACCGGGAATTTTGCAGTGATTTGGCAGCATCTTCCGCCGTCAATTTGCCCATTCTCAGCGCCAGGCTTAGGTTGGTTGTCATCTGGATTGGAGACCGATCGATCTGCTGCACGTAGGCAGGGGCCCGAGTGCCGCCGTGGTTCACCTTTACAACGAATTTGATGTTTGCCATGTATTTAAGAATACCGACAGGATGCTTGATCGAACTGATCACTATTGACCATCTTATTGCCGACCAACCGTGCATTGTGAAGCCATGACCGTCAAACAGAAACTGGCCCTGTCGGTTCGTTGCCCTACGTGTGGAGCAAAGCCAGGAGAAAAATGTGAGCTCAGTACCGGACTACCGCGTACGGAACCGCATCGTGACCGGCGTTTGGCGGGCTCGGAAAAGTGAGGGTCCAGTCGGCCTTAGGCCGGCACGGGTTCGGCGAGGGCTGAGCCGAGACGATCGAAGGCGTGGTTCACCGCCGCGGCGGCCGCCGTGCTTTCTTCCGGCAGGGGCGTTGTTATCTGAAGTAATCCCTGCCGGCCAAGATTCGGTGGCAGTGCGAATGCGTCCTGGTGCTGCATGATGAATCCCAGAATGTGCGCCAAACCCTCCGACTGGTATCCATTATCGAAACTGATGCCGGTGCCGTGAAATGTAGAAGGCGACATCCAGTACTCGCAGGCCAGAAGCCAATGGCCTCGGGTGATGGATGACCAGACTTTCAGATAGTCCAGGGTGCCGCCGGGAGCGAAGCCGTATTCGATATGGATCAAGCCCGCCTCGGTTCCGTGCATCAAGTCTGCCCACGACACAACGATGGCTGACTCAAGAACGTCGTCGAGACTCTGATTTTCGTTATTCGCCATAAACTGACCCTCCGTCTGGCCTGAGCTGTGCTCAGCCTCTGGCCCATTCCGCGTTGCGCTGGAACGTCTGCCGCGCCAACGCGCTGTCGAGATAGCAGCTCTGTTGCATATGGCGTGAGTGCGCAGAAACGGTTACGTACGGCACTCCGAGGAAGTGGCTGGCAACGATTTGAGTTACTTCCAGCCCATTGAACTGTTGGGGCTTGACCTTCTCTAAAATCCGCTTCAAGGCGTTCTGAATCTTGACGGCGCCAACGGAGCCAAAGAACATCACCTTGACTTCTGCCGCCATGAAAAAGAAATTCCATCCGGCGGCGTGGATCTTGCGATCCAGGGTGAAGCCATCCAGAACTTTGAGCCGGCTCCATTCCCCCGAACATGGCTCGCTCTCCAGCCCAAGCAGTTGTGTCATCCCGGGCCATTCCTTCATCAGAATCGTGCCCACTTGAACGGTTGGTGGCATAGCCCTATAGCGTCGCTCATTCCCAATTCGAAATACTGTCCAGAATTGCTCACTTCCCAAAAAATTTACATGGTCACGATTTATGCCATCCTGGCCGCAATTCGCGAACTATAATAATTGGAGATGAAACTTGCGGTAGCAACCAAGAAGAACGGCGGATTCGATGCCGACACCTTCCTCGCGACCATTGGCGATGGCAGGAAGATTCTGACTGTTCCGAAAAAGCAAATCGTATTCGCGCAAGGGGACGACGCAGATGCTGTCTTCTATGTTCAAAAAGGCAAGGTGCGGCTCAGCGTCGTATCCAAGATCGGCAAGGAAGCGACGATCGCCATCGTGAACGAAGGGAACTTCTTCGGGGAAGGTTCGCTGGCAGGTCAGCTACTGCGTATGGGCTCAGCCGCGGCCATGACGGATTGCGAGATTCTCCGGGTGGAAAAGAAGACGATGATGGAAGCCCTTCATCGCGAACCAGCGCTTTCTGAAATGTTCGTGGCGTATCTGCTGGGGCGAAATATCCGTTACGAAGAGGATCTTGTCGACCAACTGTTCAACTCCAGTGAGAAACGCCTGGCTCGCGTCCTTTTATTGCTCGCTCATTTTGGCAAGGAAGGCATTCCGGAAACCGTGGTACCTAAGATCAGCCAGGAGACGCTGGCCGAGATGGTGGGAACCACCCGTTCCCGGGTGAGCTTCTTTATGAACCGCTTCAGAAAGCTGGGCTTCATCCACTACGCCGGCGGCATAGAAGGCGCTCTGCAGGTCCACAGCTCTCTGCTGAACGTCGTCCTGCACGATTAGATTTCTCCATTGCTGATCAATCTCTTTCCGCCTTCGTGGCACGCATGACGCGGAGGAACTACTTATGAGAATATTCCTGGTCGCAGGCCTGCTCCTGATTGTGCTCGGCATCGCATCCCTGGTCGTGCCGATTCCTCACAGCGAGACGGAGGGTATCAAAATCGGGGGCGCGAGTATCGGCGTGCAGACCACTCACAGGGAGCGCGTGTCACCCATTATCAGTGTGGTGTTGATTGCGGGCGGGATCGCGCTGAGCATCGCCGGCGCGCGAAGCCGAACGTCGAAAAGCTAACCCGGGCCTGAGGCAGATCGTTCAACGAACTTCTGCACGGTTGAGTGCTTCCACGAAAACGGCCGTCGGAAGACGGTCATCCCTCACATCCACCGGATCCCACGCGATCGGGAAAAAGTGACGCACACGCGCCAGACCGGTTGCCGTCTCTTGCCGATGGCCGCACGACAGGCAGATCGGCGATCCCACTCTCCGTATGTCGGTTTCTTTCGATATTTCATTTTCGCGAACCGCAGTCGAGCCGGCGATGACTGGGCCGGCGCAGGTGTCACAGGGAAAAGCGGACAGATGAAGATAGTGTTTTTTCACGGGGGGATCCTCCCAACAACCAACAAAGAAGAGCTATGTGTACGATCCTAAGGATTTGCGCATGCGAAAGTCTGATCCGTATTGCTCGGTTTCTCGTCCTCGAGTCCCAGGTAGCCTGTGAGCAATTGTGAGCAGAATCGCGGGAAACGCGGGTATATACCTGGCGAGGATGGCTACCAATAGCACTCTGCTTTGCATTCACCGCGACCCGGCTCAATTGACTATGCTGCGAGAAAACGGGTATGAGTTGGTCACCGCGACGACCGGTTCAGATGGCTTGAGGCTTTTGATGTCGCGGCCCGTGGATGCCATTGTGCTTGAGTACCACCTGGGCTTGCTGGACGGCGCATTCGTAGCGGCTGAGATCAAGAAGGTCAAGCCGCAGTTGCCAATCGTAATGCTGGCCGATCACCTGGAATTGCCGGAGGGAGCGCTCAAGTCGGTTGATGCTCTTGTAACCAAGGCCGACGGGTCTCACTTTCTATGGGCTACGATCCATTTCGTACTGAATGTGAAGCCCGCCAAACGCCTGGCAGGAAAGCCGGAAGCAACGCAGGTGCCGGTGCACCTTCGTCGTCCTAGCAGGTCACGAGATTGGTCGGACGGTGGCCGGGCTAACCTCGCGCACACCGCGAGCAACGATCACGATGCACCTTTCTCGCCCCGCGTGTGGAAAAGCATTAGGGACGGAAGTATCGAATTCTAACCAGTGCCTGATGCCGGCTACGCCCCTTTGAGCTTGACTCTCAATGTCTGTTTGGCACAGGAGTTCGGCAAACGAGCAAAATTGACCATTCTCTAAACTCGGCGACGTGAATACTTAGTATGTGGAAACTCGGCCACTCACGCAAAGACAGATATTGTCCGTGCGGTGCCCGGTGTGCAGGGCTCAGCCGAAGGAGAAGTGCACGCGCATGACTGGACACCCGTCGGATAAAACGCATCTCGCCCGAGGCCTGGCGGCCGCTAAAGTTCCTGCAAGCTCCAACAACGCAGCCCTGCGATTGGTGTGGACAGTGAGCCGCGGCCTTCGCGGTCTGTTTCAACACAAATAGGAGACACGGTGGCCAACCGAAATAAGCCGCAAAATCCAATGTCGTTTCAAATCCACAAGAACGGCAGCGCGGTCGATGGAGTCAGTTACGGCAGCCTGGAAGAAGCCTCGGCAGCCTTGGAGAAAGCCGCACAAGGGGGCGAAGTAACGCAGGTGGACAGGCTCGACCAGGTCGTCCGGCGCTATACGTCGGAAGAATGCCGGACCGCGCGCAACTTTTGGAACAAAACGTAAAGCAACGGTATCCGCCCACTTAAGGACCGCCTCAGGCCGTTCCCCGGCGCCCGCCCAACAAATTAATGATCACCATTACCACCGCTACAATTAGCAGCAGGTGAATCAGGCCTCCGGCCACGTGCAGACTGAAACCTAACAACCACAGAATTAAGAGCACAACAACAATCGTCCAAAGCATGGCAATCTCCTCGCAATTTATTCCCGGATTTATTCCTGATGCACAGGCTTCGGCTCGGTTTGAACCGCCCGGAGCGGCTTCCCACATTCCAAGCAGACCCTCCCGGCTCGCGGCGTGATCAGTCCGCAAAACGGACACATTCTTTGAGTTCGGACTTCCTGGGTATGCGGTCTGAGCATGGCCACCAGCCTTCCGAAAGAGCCCGTGATCGAGGCCAGCCGGCGACGGAAAGAAGGACGAAACGGTTCCATCGATTTCACCTTTCTCATCTTCCCCGTCGGATTGAACCCACGGTTCGAAGCTCTAACTTCGAAATGCTTAATCCTGGTTAACAATGACAGGACGTAGCCGTGAATTCTGTGCAGGATTGCTCACATTCCCAAGGGTTCTGCACACACCCATTGCGGGAGAGTAGCCCTGCTCGGTTTGAGAACTGAGCAATTCAGATCAGTTATCGCCTTCCGACTAAGCGATCATGATTCCAGAGACGAGCACTTCTTCTCTCTCTTTCAGGTCCTCTGAACTAAGTCAGCTATCTGAAGCTCTCTCCTCTTAGTTCTGTCGCACTTAAAAAAGGAAAAACTCTTCATGAAGAAAACAATGTCACTGCTGTTGTTGAGCGCCATGGGCGTGTTCGGGACGTACGCGTTCGCCGGTTCGGACCGGGAGGATACGCTCGACCGCATGCAGAAGTCGGTGGAAGTTCTGCAATCGATCATGTCGACGCCGGACAAGGGAATCCCTGAAGACGTGTTGAACGGTGCGAAGTGCATCGTGGTAGTGCCCAACCTGCTGAAAGGTGGATTCATCTTTGGCGGCAAACACGGCCGCGGAGTGGCTTCGTGCCGCACGCCTGAAGGCTGGAGCGCTCCCGCATTCGTCTCAGTGGGCGGTGGCAGCTGGGGATTGCAGATTGGAGTCGAAGGCGTCGACCTGGTCATGCTCGTCATGAACGATCGCGGCCTGCAGCACTTGTTGTCGAGCAAATTCGAACTCACCGGCGAAGGATCAGTTGCAGCGGGCCCGGTGGGCCGTCAAACTTCTGCTGGAACTGACGTATTGTTGAGAACCGAAGTCCTGACCTATGCGCGCTCCAAAGGCATTTTCGCCGGCCTGACACTGGAAGGTGCGGTTGTCGAGCAGGACAACGATTCAACTCGCGCCATTTACGGCCACCACATGATGTTTCGCCGCATTCTTTCGGGCAAGGTGCAAGCCCCCGCGAGCGCAGGTGCGTTTCTGAAGGCCGTTTCTGAAGCAGGCCACCAGGCGCACGTTGCGGAAGCAAGAGAAGACGGCAAGCGCTAGGTTCACATGGACACGGTCAGGAAGACCGATCAATGAAGACCGATTATTAAGAAGACCGATGAGTGCCTGGCCGGAACCGCCCCCAGGTTCCGGCCAGCGCCACAATGGCGAATCCGAGCATCACGGTAATCGTGGGTCATACTCTTCCGAAGGGCGGACAATATGAAAGCAAGTCTCCGGAAATATCTTTTGGCCCCTGTAGCTTGTCTCAGCCTTGGGCCCGTTCTTGCGTTTGCTCAGTCCCTCGATTTTTCGCAGAATTTCGAGGCCTGCAAGGCTGGCCGCGAAGGCTGCGATCACTCGAAGCTGAACGTTTCTCAAGCGGCGGAGGTAGCTCTGGCCGCTCACGGGCGAAACGTAGCCAATTGCAGGAATCACTATGATTCCTGTGACCGCTCGAAACTTTCCGAACCGGAGACGACTGCGTTGGCCGTGGCCGATCACCAACGGAATGTAACCGACTGCAACGACGGGATGCAGTCCTGTGACCACTCCAAATTGACCCCGTCGGAAGCCCGTGAAATGGCCGCAGCCGAGCAACAGCGTAACGTCACTGCCTGCAAGGAGGGGACGGGCGCTTGCGATCGCTCCAGACTCACTTCGTCGGAGACTGCGGAAGTGAACATCGCCCGCAGCCAGCTCAATGCATCCGATTGTGAGACCGGTTCTGGCCTATGCGACCATGCCCAGTTATCCCCTGCGCAAACCAAGGACGCGACCGCCGCAGATCACCAGCGCAACGCGCAGAATTGTGCGAACGGGTGGGACGAGTGCGATCACTCCAAACTCACTCCGCTGCAAGCGAAACAGACAGCCTCCTTAGAGCACCAGCGCAACCTCGCGGCCTGCAAGGACGGGCTGGAAACCTGTGACTACACAACACTGACGGCCACGGAGGCCAAGACCCTGGCCGACGCCGAACACAAGCGAAATTATGCGGCTTGTCTGAAAGGGCTCGGCTACTGCGATCCTTCCCGACTCACCGTCGACGAGACCCATTCCATTCAGTCCAAGAGCCATTAACTCTTGGCCTAATGGCAACAAATCTCTCAGTTGCACGGAGCTTGTGACTCAGCGACGGTTGTCCGGCTTGCAGTAGCGAATTGGCGCGTGCCACGACCCTCGATTTAACGATCTCGATTCCGCAAGCGCAGCGCAAAGCATCACGCACTTCCCTGGGACTATCCTCTTTCGCACAATAGCGGAAAAATACTAGAGACTGCCAGTTGCATCCCACTTAAAATTCTCCGGCCAGTTGGGCCGTAAGAACCACGCTGCAATCCTTCTCATGCAAAGGAGTTTCCCCTAATGTTCAGCCCGGTTCCTAGATTGCTTTCGGGGTTTCTCACGTTTTTGATCGCGTGCAACGTCTACTCGCATGCGCAATCTTGCCCCGCCAAGCAGCATCCGAGTTTCAGCGTTGCAGTTGCTCCCGGACTGGCGAGCGAGGGGCTTTCTGGCCGGCTTATTATCATGATGTCGACTCAGTCCAGGGCCGCGGAAAAAATCACCCCTAGTTTTGGCCCGGATGCTCATTCGGTGTGGGTCACGGCGAAGGAAATTCATGACCTGACGTCTGACACACCAGCAGAACTAGATCCTGATGACCTAGCCTACCCGCAGAAATTCTGCACGGCCGCGGAAGGGAGTTACAAAATTCAGGCGATACTGGACGTCAACCACGATTTTGTCTATCACGACGATGCTTCTGACGGCGATTTTGTAAGCAAAGTTGTCGAGCAGAACTTCCATCCTGCCACGGATGAAGTCATTTCCCTCACTCTGGTGGAACGTAAAGCCGACGCGGCGCTGCAGCTTCCTGCCCGCACGGAATTGTTCGATTACGTGAGCCCGAAGTTGTCTAAGTTTTGGGGACGTCCCATCCACATGCGCGGCGCGATTCTGGTACCGCCGAGTTATAGCATCGGCAAGAGTCGCTACCCGACTGTCTATATGACCCACGGCTTCGGCGCAGACATGAAGTATCTGGCCCAGCGCAGCGCGGGCAACATCAATAAGTTGATGGAAGATAAGAAACTTCCGGAGATGATCTGGGTATTCATGCTCGAGGCTTGTCCCGGTGGCACGCACGAGTTTGCCGATTCACTGAACAACGGCCCCTGGGGAACGGCGCTGACGACCGAACTGATTCCTGACCTAGAAAAAAAATATCGGATGGATGCGAAACCCAGCGGAAGGTTTCTCACCGGACATTCCTCCGGGGGGTGGGCTGCACTGTGGATTCAAGTGAGCCATCCGGAGTTTTTCGGTGGCACCTGGCCTACCGCCCCCGACACCACCGACTTCCGCACTTTTGCCGCGCAAACCGACCTCACGAAGCATCCCCCGCCAAATTTTTATCGCACGGAGGATGGAAGCCCGCGCATGTTTATTCGCATGGAAGGAAAAGATACGCAATCCATGGAAGACCTGGCAAAGCAGGAACGTGTGCTGGGCGACTACGGCGGACAGCTGGCGTCGTTTGAATGGGTCTTCAGTCCGCGCGGCAAAGATGGCCGTCCGATGCCTTTGTTTGATCGCGACACCGGGAAGATCGACCCGGAGGTCGCCGCCTACTGGGATGAGCACTATGACATCGCCAATCTTTTGCGGACAAACTGGAAAACCCTCGGTCCGTTACTCAACCGGAAAATTCACATGACCGTAGGTACCGCCGACACTTTCCACCTCGATGAATCCGCACGCTTGCTGGAGCAAACGATCAAGGACTTGGGAGGGAAAGCCAGCTTCGTTTATCCGGAGGGACGCAATCACTTCGACCTCTACAAGGGCGGATTGACGGAAACGATTGCCAAAGAAATGTATGCCGTCGCTCGACCTGCAGGCCGCAACTGAGCGCAGTCGGGCAAGCCCGTGAACACAGAACAATTAATACTTTCGATCGCGGTCATTCTGCTGGCGGCGCGCACGCTGGGCTGGATCTTCCAGCGCATCGGTCAGCCCCGTGTCGTCGGCGAAATGACGGCCGGAATTGCCCTTGGACCATCTCTTCTGGGGAGGTTCTTTCCCGGAGCGTCTGCATATATTTTTCCTCCAGCATCGATAAGCGCGCTCACAGTCTTGAGTCAGCTTGGTCTTCTGCTCTTTATGTTTGTGGTCGGCCTTGAGGTTGATCTCAAACGCGTCCTCAAACAACGCACGGCAGTTGTGCTGATCAGCAATTTCAGCATCGTGCTTCCGCTTCTCCTGGGCATAGGATTGGCGACCGCGCTCTATCCGCAATTTGCCGGTCCGCGGGTGGGATTTTCTTCTTTCGCTCTCTTCATGGGGACCGCAATGAGCATCACCGCTTTCCCAGTGCTCGCCCGGATATTGAAAGAACGCAATCTTCTCGGAACCAGCTTGGGAG
>JBEKWZ010000073.1:0-9019 GCA_049512555.1 Candidatus Sulfotelmatobacter sp.
TGGTTAGCTGAGGTTCTCGGATTTCTCATCATCTTTTTCGCCATCGTGCTGCTGTTCGGCATCGCCGCCAGAGTCGCACGCTGGGTGATGAAACAATCCGGACTCAGCGGCTTTGACCGTTTCCTCGGCGCAGTTTTAGGGCTGCTGAAGGGCGGGTTGATGGTAGCGGTGATCCTGATGGGTATGACGGCATTCAAGCCAGCTTCGGCCCTGTTGCAGAATTCGCAACTCGCGCCCTACTTCCTGGCCGTCGGCCGGGCTGCGATTTGGCTTGCTCCCGCCGAGTTGCGCGCCCGTTTCTATCAGGGTCTCGATCTGCTCCATCAAGCTCCGTCGAACTTACCCGGCATCCCTGCTTCCAAGCCGAAATAGGCCGCGGTGCCTTAAAAAATTCATAGCAAAGAGAGAAATGCATCGTGAAAGATCAACTGGAAGCACTGGTCCTGCAAATGTACCGCAGCAATATTCTTTATTCTGAAGGCGTGCGTGAGTTCAAGAAGCGTTTCATCCTGACCGTGCTCGAAGAAAATAAAGGCAACCAGTGCCGCGCCGCGCGCGAGCTGGGAATGCACCGCAACACGCTCAGTCGCACTATCAGCGAGCTGAAGATTGACGTCCGCCAGCTCCGCGACGGCGTGAAGCGCCCGCCCCGCAGCGCCCGTCCCGTCACCCTGGAAAAGAAAATCGTCCGCTAGGGGAACGCCGGCATCCTCTCATCCTGAGCAACTCGCCCCGTTGTCATCCTGAGCGAAGAGACTGCTTCCGCGAAGCGGAAGCAGTCTCGCAGTCGAAGGACCCCCCTACCATCCATTGGGCATAACAGGCCTCGATAGGCATTCCCTCCAAGGCTCTCAAGCCGCAACACCCGAGCTTAACCAAAAAATAAAGGCAGCCCTCGCGGGGCTGCCTCTTCTTACGGCTAATAACATAGTTACTGCGCCGGAGCCGCCGCCTTGTGATGCACGGGTGTCGCCGGCTTGGGCGTAGCCTTCTTGAGCAACTGCCCCTTCTCCATCACCATCATGAATGGATTCGGAGTGTATGACGCCGGCACGCCCTGGAAGTCGAAGCTGGCTCCATCCTTCGGGATTAAAAGTTTCGGAACCTTGTCTTCGAACTTCAGGGTGATATCCGCCTTTTTCGCCTCGATATCATCCGAACTTCCCGCGATCAGGAACTCGGTAGGAGCCGTGCTGATGACGGTGCCATTCATCTGAACCACCTTGCCCTTGATCGCATTCCAAACCAGGTCTTGATCGGCTTGCGCGCAATTGGTGAAGGCGAACTGCCATTCCGCA
Source organism: Candidatus Sulfotelmatobacter sp. (assembly GCA_049512555.1). Lineage (GTDB taxonomy): Bacteria > Acidobacteriota > Terriglobia > Terriglobales > Acidobacteriaceae > Sulfotelmatobacter. The sequence goes on from JBEKWZ010000073.1 coordinate 1,299, forward strand.
AAACTCATCGTTGCCAGCTTCTTCGAATCCTCCGCATTGGTTGGATCCTCCGGATGCTTTGGAGCCACCATGGTGTGACACTGCTCGGCCGGTGTGGGCGCCGGCTTGATCGGAACTTGGGCGCTATTGGCCTTGGCCGCCGCCAGCACATCCGCCCAACCGTCGTCGGCCGAATGGAATTTCACATACTGCGAGCGCGCATATTTCTCGACTCCGGCCGCGGCCCCAGCCGGAGCGACGGCTGCCGCTCGAGCCGCAAACCAGATTCCGTTCTGATAATCAGGTGGAGTCTGCTTCAAATAGGCCAGTGCCAGCGGGTACACGACACTGAAATCAGTTGGGTTCGCATCCACTGCCGGGCGTAGGTTTGCAACCGCGCCCGCAAAATCGTTGCCTTGAAAATCGGTGATCCCGATGGCCGATTTGAAGATCACTTCCATCTGCTTTTCATTTTTCTTGAGCTCCGGGTCTGTCATCTTGGGCAGACAATCCAGACCCTGCTGCCCATATTTCTTGCCATCCGCCAGCAGCTGCGGAACGTTTGGATCGTTGGCCTGAGAGCTTTGTACTATCACACGATCAAAGTACGCCAGCAGCGCCAGCGCGCGCTCGTTACAGGCGTCCGCGGTCACCAGCTTTGTGGCCGTCTCCATCGTTTTCTTAGCGTTGTTGGCCTGCTGGTAGGTCCCCATCAGAATTTCCAGCGCCTGGTTCTTCATCACGCTGTTGGGATACTGCGCGATGAACGCTTCCAGCCCGCTGATCCTCGCGTTCGCATCTTTCGCCGGATCGACCGCAGCCACATACGCGTTGTATTCCGCTGGATCCTTAATCACCGGCGCTGCCTGAGGCGCGGCTGCCGGCGCTGCAGCTGTCGTGCTCTGCGCAGCCTGACCCGTTGGCGGGTTCACGCTCCCGGTCGGCGGGTTCACGCTCCCGGTCGGCGGGTTTGTACTCCCGGTTGGCGGGTTCGTGGCCCCGGTCGGCGGCGTTGCCGGTTGTCCCTGCTGCGCGGGCGGCGCGGCCGATTGTCCTTGAGCTGGCTGCGCAGCATTCGCTGCCATCGCGACCACAGCAACCCCAAGCACAACCGTAAGCTGGATCTTTTTCATCAGTATGGCTCCTTGGTTCTTCAGGAAATAGGATCTTCGGGAAACAGCTTTTCCCAGAAACGCTTTTTCTTCCAACCTTAGCAGCAACCGCATTCCGTCTGGACCGCTTTGCGTTCCGATCCTGCTTTGGAATGCCGGGCTTCCCGGCAGGGCCCCGGGAAGGGGTGGACCTGCTCGAACACAAAAGCGCCTGACCCTGTTTCCCGGTTGGCCGGATTATAAGTACCTCTTCTCCCGAAGGCAAGCGCCTTCCCATTCGACCGCCACTTTATTGTTTCATTTTATTGTTCAACCGAATCCCTCGACTTTATTGTTCAACACGCGATTGTTAAGATGCGCATAGCCGACAGGGCGGATGGTCCCCATCTTCTCTGCCGCACATTAGAACCGACGCGCAGGAGAAGCCTTTGATATGGACACCGCACGCCCCTTGGATGGGCCAGTCTTAGACGGGCAAGTCGCAGTCATCACCGGAGCCGGCCGCGGAATCGGCGCAGCCATTGCCCGCATGCTGGCCCATCTCGGCGCCACCGCCGTCCTTTGCGGACGCACCCAGTCCACTCTCGATGCCACCGCCCGCACCATCCTCGACGCCGGTGGCAAGACCGAAGTCATCCCCTGCGACGTTACCTTGCTGCATCAACTCGAATACGCCGCCACCCGTGTCGACAGCACCTTCGGCCGCGTCGACATCCTGGTCAACAACGCCGGTGTCGCCGGGCTGAACGAACCCCTGCACATGCTTCTGCCCGAAGATTGGGACAGAATTCTCAACACCAACCTGCGCGGCGTCTTCTTCACCATCCGCGCCTTCGCCCCGATCATGATTCGCGCCTACTCTGGCCACATCATCAACATCTCGTCCTTGGCCGGAAAAAATCCTCTCCCCAACGGCGCCGCCTACGCCGCCTCCAAGTGGGGACTCAACGGCCTGACTTACTCCGTCGCAGAAGAGCTGCGCAAACACAATATCCGCGTGTCCGTGATCTGCCCCGGTTCCACCGAAACCGAACTCACTCCGCACGCCGGCAAAGATCCCGCAAAAATGCTCCAGCCCGACGACATCGCCCACGCCGTGGCCATGCTCGTGACCCAAGCCCCGCAATCATTTATCAGTGAGATCCTGCTGAGACCAACGCAAAAGCCGTAAGTCGCTTGCGGCTCGCCCTAACGCTGTCACTCCGATCGTTCTGTCATCCTGAGCGAAGCGAAGGAACCCCGTGCAGGCCAGCATCGCCCGAGGCTTCAAAGGAAATTCCAGAACACTCTGAGGATTGTTATTTCTTAAACAAATTATCAAACGCCGCCCGCGCACTCGTCGGCCGCAAGCTCGCCGGAGTCGAAGTTTCTTTCTCCCGGGTCACGCGAATCTCATACAACTCGCACGCATTCCGCTCATCCTTCTTCGCGATCCGCTCCTTCACCGGCTGCATGCACTCAAACCGGCTGCCTGGATCGAAATACGTGCACTGCTTGCACGAATGCAACTCAAACCCGCACTTCGGACACTTCTCATCCGCCCCCATCCCCTGCAACACCGTCCCACATTGTGCGCACCGAGACACATCGCGCGTCCCCGGCAGATTCAACGGTCGCGGACCCAACGCATGGTCCCACTTCGGCGGACCACTCTTGCGTTCCTCGGGCGGTTTCCGCGGCTCCTGCCGTCGCGGCTCGCGATCCCTATCCTGATATCCATGCTGTCGGTATTTCGCCACAATCCCTCCCAAGCACGGCCCGTATTCTCTCCCCACCACACCCCACCCGGCAAGTACCGGTCCTGGATTATGCGCGAACAAAACCCTGGACAGATGCACGACCCGTGGAAGAGCGGCCCTTTAGGGCCGCGTAAGAGGGATGAAGATTAGCGGGCTTCAGCCCCTGTGGTCGCCGCGTACCCAATCTTTCCCGCACGCAGTCTACCCCATTCCTGCGCCCGGTGCCCCATTCTAACGTCGCGCCGTATGCGACGTTAGAGCGGGGATTTTCGGACTCACATGAATTCAAATCAACGATCTCTGACTACAATGCAACCATGATCCACGAAATCCTCCCGGTCGGCCCACTGCAATGCAACTGCTCCATCATCGGCGACGAGGCCACGCACGAGGCCATGGTCATCGACCCCGGCGACAACATCGACGAAGTCCTCGCCCTGATCCGCAAACACAACCTGCAGGTCAAGCAGATCGTCATCACCCACGCCCACATCGATCACGTGGGCGGAGCCATGAAACTCCGCACCGCCACCGGAGCCCCCATCCTGCTCAACCAGAACGATTACGCTCTCCTGAAAATGTTAGACGTGCAAGCCGCCTGGATCGGGGTGGCCACTCCCGGCAAAGTAGAAATCGACCGCAGCATCTCGACCGGAGAAACCGTCTCCGCCGGCTCACACACCGCCCAAATCCTCCACACCCCCGGCCACACCGAAGGCAGCATCTGCCTCTACTTCCAGGCTGAAAAGAAACTGATCGCCGGCGACACCCTCTTCGCCGGATCCATCGGCCGCACCGACCTCCCCGGCGGCTCAATGCAAAAAATCATGCGCTCCCTCCACGACACAGTCCTGGCCCTCCCAGACGAGACGGTAGTAATCCCCGGCCACGGCGAGCTAACAACAATAGGCGAAGAGCGCGAGAGCAACCCGTTCCTCGTTAAACGCTAGAACTCACCCGGAGCTCGAAGCCTAGGAAGAAAGGTACGGCGTTCGGGCTGAGCCTTCGAAATGTCTGGAACCACGGTGGAAGAGCGGCCCTTCAGGGCCGCGTCCTCGATCCAAAAAAGGAACTGGCCTTCAGGCCCTGGGTTCGCGCCGGGGCTGAAGCCCAGAATCATTCACCACCCGACGCGGCGCTAAAGCGCCGCTCTTCCACAGCCCAACACCGAATATCCACCGCGTTCCTAACCAAGAATTGATCTCCGCTGGCCTCGGCGTCCGCCTATTTCCTCCGCCTAAATAACGGAAAGCCCCACGCCCCAATCGCCAACAGCGCTCCAAACAAAATCACGGCGTCAATGCTGGTGCGTCCCTGCGGAGCCCAGTAAACATCTTCCAGGTTCAGCCACAGCGCAAATTCGTCCAGCGTAAGCGCCGCGCCGACGCCATACAGAATCGCCATCACCCGGCTGAGCAGCACCGACGAGTCATCCGACCCAACGCCGATCTCGCACAACCATCCATAGCCCACAGCCAGCAAAATGATGATGCCGAATACCAGATGATGAATGTGCCGGCCATCATGTTGAATAAAGTGAAATGGTGGGATTTTGTGGAGCACGGCATAAACCACCGCCCGCACCGCGGCAAACGTAAAAAAGAAGCTGACCGCAGCCGCGAACAGCCGCCGCCGCGGACGGTCTGGAATGCGTTCCTTTACCAGCCGGCCCGCAGATGTCCCCTGCAGCACCAACAGCCACAGTGCCGCCAGCGACAGCGCCACCAGCAAGATGAACCATGCGTACGCCATAAATGTTCACGAGTCAATGTTCACGGATCAATGTTCATTAATCAATGTTCATTAATCAATGTTCACGAATCGATGTTCACGAATAATGTTCACATCAGGAATTCAAAGACGCCAGGATTCTACCCACGCCTTCTCTAAACTCCGCCTCGCACGTAATCAGGCTCAACACCAAATACCCATCCCCCGGAAAATCATAAAAATGCCCCGGATGCACCACCACCGCTTTCTCCTGCACCAGTTCAATCGCCAACTCTTCATCTGACCGCGTCACCGGAACCCGCAACACCGCGTACCATCCGCCCTCCACCGCCAGCCGCGAACAAGCTTTCTGCCCCGTCAGCTGCCGGTCAAGCTCTGCTAAATTCCCCCGCACCCGATCCAGCAATTGCCGCTGAATATCCTTCCTCTGCTCCAGCAGCACCGGCACCGCCCACTGCATCGGCGCATTCATCGACAGATAAGTATCGGCAATCACCTCCAACCGCCCCATCGCCTCCGCCGCCAACTCCTGCGGCCCGCTCGTCACCACCCACGCCACTTTCATCTGCGGCAAAGCCGCAATCTTCGACAACCCACTCAGCGTAAACGTCAGCACCTCCCGATTCCCCGCAAAACTCCTATGGGGATCGATTTTGGGTGGCGCAGCGCTTTCAGCGCTGCGATTAAGCCGCTCTTGATTTGGGGCTTTAGCCCCCGAGGTCTCCAACCCATAATCCAGAAACACTTCATCCGCAATCAGCGCCAGCCCATGCTCCCGGCAAAACGCATTCAGCGATTCCATCTCCCCCTCCGACACAAACGACCCCGTCGGATTATTGGGATGCACCACCACCACTCCCCTCGTCCGCTCCGTCACCGCCTTCTTCAGCGACGGAAAATCCATCTGCCACCCATGGTCATAAATCAGCGGATACGGCACCAGCCGCACATCCTGCAAATCCGCCAAAAACTCAAACAACGGATAACTCGGCTTCGGCACCAGCAACTCATCCCCCGCATTGCAGAGCAACCGAAACACAAACGAGTACCCCTCGCTGGTACTAGTAGTCAAAACAATCCGCTCCGGATCCACCACAACCCCATCCGTAGAGACGTTGCTAGCAACGTCTCTCTCGCCACGACCGCTCCTGTCGCGGTAATACCCGGCCACAGCCTCCCGCGCCGCCAGCAGCCCCTTCGACTGCGGATCGTAGTCGAGCGCCCGCGGCGAAGCCAGCGCTCCCAGAATCGCCGCCTCGTCATAACACAGCCCCGCCCGCGTAGGATTCGAAACCGTCAAATCGAGAACCCGCGCCCCGCCCGCGCGCACCTCTTCCAGCGCCTGCGTAAACCGGTTCTGCGCCAGTTTCCAATTGGTCCGTTCAGAAAACATGGATCACCTGACTATGGGATGGATTCTATGCGATGAGAGGGGCAAGAGGCCGACGGGTAGCGGTGTAGTTTGAAAAAAGATTCGTATCAGGGCACCGCTTCAGGGATGCCGATACCGGCTTAGGACAAGCGGCTTTAGCCGCGGCGGTTCGCCCGGCAGCAGATGCGCCGGAGGCGCAATTGAAAATAGCCCGGCGTTTCAACGCCGGGCCCGCTGGGGAAAATGGCATCGCGTCCCGGAGGGACGCTTGAACTCAGAACGCAATAAAGTCCTAGTATGCCGGCGCGCGAAACTCCTGCTTAGCCATCTCGGGAGTGCTCGACATGCTGGGCCAGTCGCGAATCTCCACCGCCGGACACAGCAATCCCTTGCCCGCTGGCCGCAGCAACTGGCGCAGCGTCTGCACGCCATAAAACAATCCCTGCCCCGTCTTCGCCGCCACAATCAAATGCGTCTTATCCGAGAACAGCAGGTAGCCGTCGTCGCCAACCAGGTCGTCGGCCCGCAGCCCGTTGCGCGCCAGAAAATGCCGCACTCGCGAATCCTGCAAACGTGCCAGCACAATCGCCCCACCCTCCGCCTTGCCCGCCGGCTTCATTCCCACGATGTTGAGCTTCAAGCCCGACTGGTCCGCCACTTCTTCCACGAGAGTCTCGGCTGCAATGCGATCTTCCGTCTGGTGCCCGCGCAGCACAAAAATCTTGGTCTTCCGCCCCACACGAAACCCGCCGCCGCGGATCTGCACTTCTTTGGGCGCAGGCTCCAGCTTCAACGGCGGCTTGCCATCGGAATCCATCGCCAGTGCTGAAGCGCAAAGCAGCACGCAAGGAACAATCTGCAAAAGTCGTTTATTCATGCCCATCCTTGAACCCCGATCAACGAAGCTCATATTGTGAAGCCCATATTGTACCCGTAACCGCGCCCCGCGCTACCATGAAACATTCTGATGCCTCATATATAAACCCCGCCGGCCGACAAATTCTTCTCAATTTAAGACAGTTTTCCAAACGCTTCCTTGTTCACGACATACGGCATTTTCGTCACATCGCCGCCGTAATTGCCCTCCAGCACGTCGATCAGCCCCTGCACGCACCGTCCCGCCATTCCTTTGTCCGGATCGGTCGAAAGCCGCGTAATCCGCGCCGCGCTGGCAAAGTGCGGCAGCAGCCGGCAGCGGTCCGCAATCGCCGGATCGCGCAGCTCGGAATCCTCCGCCAGCGGCTCCTTCTCATAAACATCCAGCGCCGCCCCGCCAATCCAGTTCTCCCGCAACGCCCGCGCCAGCGCCGCCTCATCAATCACCGGCCCTCGCGAAGTATTCACCAGATACGCCGTCGGCTTCATCAGCCGCAAATTTTTCTCGTTGAACAAATGATAGGTCGGCGTCGCGCTCTCCCCCGCCCGCAGCAGCGGCACATGCACGCTCACAAAGTCCGCCCCGCGCAGCGCGTCTTCAAACGGCACGTACTTGATCCACGCCTTTTCCTTCGTCAGCCCGCGCGCGTGCCGCAGGTCGTTGATCTCCTGAATCGTCTGCACGAACGCCTGATTCTCATACGCCGGGTCGTAGCACAACACGTTCATATCGAAGCCAACACATTTCTTGATGAACGCCAGCCCAATTCGCCCTGTCCCAATCACAGCCACGGTCTTCCCAGTAACCTCATCCCCCAAAAATGGCAAATAGGGATGCCAGTATCCCCACTTGAATTCCCTCGTCAAATGTTCCGCCGGCCACATTTTCCGCGCCAGCGTCCCCATCATGAA
>JBEKWZ010000074.1:0-9006 GCA_049512555.1 Candidatus Sulfotelmatobacter sp.
AGCGAGCTTTCGGAGAGCGGGCTTCCTGAAAACCAGCTTCCCTGGAACTTCGGACGCACGATGTGTCTGATGTTTACTTCCGACAATGCCTGTGAACTGATCACCATCGAATCCAAGTAGCGGCGCGACTCGTTTACATCGCGCATTTTCAGGGCGGTGTTTACCTGCCTCCTCAGCATTCCGGTCGCGACTTCGAAGAACGAGTTCCAGCCGGGCCTGCGGGGGCCTTTAAGCATTCGTCGGACAGATACTCCGATGATCGATCGGCACAATTCCGCCGTGCCGCGAACTCGATAGCCAATTGGACCGCTAAAAGTTAATCGTGCTGACATACATCGCACCAGTCCTCTACGCGCAGCGGGAGGCCCGGTCCGCCGAATAAGCCTCCAGGCTCAGCGAAATCGGAGCGCCGAATGGGACATTAGCAACCAGAGTTCGCAAGATGTTATCCGTTTGCCGCCACCAGCCATGAAAGACCTTGCCGCCGGTGTAACGGGCCTGCACTGGACTCCAGCCGTTGACGTCGAAGGACGAATCGGGGCTCACCATCACACTCCGCGTATCGAGCCGCAGTCCGGTTTTTAGCGCCTTGAGCGTGCTCTCCTTTGCACTCCAGAGCAGCGTCACCAGTCGAGTTTGTTCCGCAGCAGGCGCGCGGGCAACCAGAGCTTGTTCTCCAGTTGTGAAATAGTCGGAGAGGAAACCCTCACTACGAGCTTCGACTACTTCCAAGTCACAACCCAGTTCGATGCCCGATTGTGCCACCGCACAGATAGCTCTACCGTTCCCGTGGCTGAGTGAAATAGCCACAGCACAGGGTCTTTCGTCGACAAACGCCTCGGGTGCTCCCGACACAGTTGGACGTATTTCGATCTTCGCGAGCACGAGGGGCTGAGCCGGCAGGTTCAGGTAAGCGGCCAGTGCACGTTTCGCCGTCCAGCGTCCGAGCGTCCAGTCGGCGCGCCGTTTGGCAAAGCGGAGAGCGTGCTGACAAGCCGTTTCGCTTGCGCTCAACCAATCATTTCCTGGCGGCACATCGCTTTGGATCTGTTCCAGCCAATACACCTTCATCGCACTCAACCTCTCCGGGACTAAGCTGCTTCAACTACCTGAAGAGCTTGCTTTCGGGGCTGCAATTCTTCCTCTCGCGCAATCCCGCGCTCTACAGCATCAATGAGGTAGGGCCGCAGGGTGGCGGGCGGAATGATGCAATTCAGCGCGCCGACGTCGAGGGCTCGTTGCACACTGTGAACGTGGTCAAACTCGGCGGCCATCTCGCCCAGCTTCTCGGAATGTACAACCTTAAAGATCTCCTCCCACTGGGCACGCAGCCGTCCTTTCTCGGCACCCTCGGCCTCCGCTATCGCCTGAGTCAAGTCCTGAAGACGAGCGTCTTTACGAGCGCGGGCTTCGACTTCGCTGGCGAAAACCACCGCTGCCGCAGGTGCACCACCGATGACGGAAGCGTATGTGCCTTCCAGCGCAGCCACTTCAATACTCTTGTTCAGTGCCCGCGAGAAAACTACATAAGCGCCGCCGTGATAGCGAGAGACCACGCAAAATACGATGGGGCCCTTAAAGTTCACCACCGCCCGCCCAATCTCGGCGCCGTACTCGAGTTGCAATCTGCGCATTGACTCCGGGGAGCCGTCGAAGCCCGACAGGTTGGCCAGGAGCACGACGGGCCGGTTGTTGCTGGCCGCGTTAATCGCGCGCGCCACTTTCTTGGACGACTGCGGGAACAGAGTCCCGGAAGTCCACTGATCGGGCCCGTCGGCCGGGACAAAGCCCAGTCGCGCCATTGGACGCGATTCAATGCCGATGAGGCAAACTGGGTATCCGCCGAGATGAGCATCCCAAATTACGGCGGTCTCCGCGGCACGCATGCCTGCCCAGCGTTCCAGGGGTGCGTGATCCTGGTCGACCGCTGCCATCATCACCGTACGAATATCAAAAGCTTTCTTATGCCCAGGGTTGGTCGCGTGCGACAATATGTCGCCCACGCAGGTGAACCCTTCCTCGCCACTGCTGTGAGGATAGGTTTGTACGTCGCGTGTAATGGAGTCGGTCGTCTCTGCTCGCCGTGGGAACCGCTCACCCGGCGCTACGTAGGTATGGTCGTAGTGGCGGAACAAGATGTGGCAGGCCTCATCGATGTCCCGTGCCCAGTATTGCGCCTGGCCGTTGATGCCCATAATGCGGTCGTATCCGCCAATGCCCTGATTGTCTTCGGCCGAGATGCCGCCGGAGTAGTCCAGGGCGCGCTTGCCTGTAAGCACCATTGCCGCCTTCGGCGTCATGACCAGAATGCCGCGGGTGTGCATGAGCATTGTGGCTTCAGCGTTCCAGTAGGGCTGGGCCCCTACGTTGATCCCATTAATAAGGAGGTTCACTTCACCACCGGCTTGTGTGAACTCCACCAGGCGGCGCAGAACGTGGGCAATCCAGTCCATGTTCTCGACGCCGCTGTCCATCGAAATCTTGGCGCCGGCTGAGATGGGGAACCATTCGAGCGGGACGCCCATTTTTTCCGCGAGATCGAGGGCTGCGATGATGCGACGGCACTCGGGTTCGGCGAGCGCACCCAAATCCTTGCTCGGATCGCCCAGGAGCATGACCCGAGTCATGCCCTCGGGATATCGGACGGTAAAGTTGCGAATGACCCCGCAGATGATGTTGGCCTTGTTTTGTCCATGAGGGCGATCGACCGGTATCAGCCGGCCCTCGGCATCCAGATCATGCTCGACAAAATCCCCGGCAGGAAAATCTGCCCGTGTGTTCTCCCGCGGGGGTGTGAGCATCTTGATGATTTCGTAGGGATAGATAAGTCCGCGCTGGCGCATGCGGACGACTTTTTGTTCATATTCGCCCAGCGGTTTGATGGGCTGCAGTTTGTCCGCGGGCCGGAAGGTAATGAGCAGCCCTCGCCCCACCGGGCTCGAAATGCGCACCACCATATCGCGCAATTCCCCGGTTGCGGGACTAGCGATGCGGGCGCGCACCACCACTTGTTCCAAGCCCAGGCCTTCCGCAGCGGGCTGAAGCCTGCGTACGATGTCGCGCAATTCATCGCGTTGAAGGTTGAGCGGCGGCCACACGTACAGGAATATCCGGTTCCAGTAGAGGCGCTTATTAGCTGGCCGGTGTGATTGAAACAGCCGCATGCCGGCAATCGCCTCAATCAACATACGCTCCAGATGGGGCAATTTGACGATGCGGCCCGTCTCGTCCCGCACCGGCGTTACGTCGCGCACTTCGGCGCACGCGATCAGGCGTTCATCTTTGGGGTTATCCCGGGCGACGGCGTGGAGCAGGTAAACATCTTCCGCCGAAGGCAGCCGCTCAATATTGAAGTTGCTGAGCCGCCACAGGTGCAGCCGTTTGGCCATCATTGGATGCAATCCGCGATAGAGCTTCTCCTCCTGGTAGGTGTTCTCGCCGTTCCGATAGGTGAAGTGCTGCATGCCACCCGCGCCCCGAGCGTGGACGCCACCAGCGACTTCCACCACGATGCGCCGAATCGAACGTGGAAAGCGGACTTGATTGAGCACCGATTGAACTTCCTGCTGGGTGACTTCGGGATCGCTCAGCTGCTCCGAATGCCAGGCGTAGACGTCGATGACGATGTCACAGCCGGCCGGGGTTTGCTCAATCAACGGAAACATCGCGCACAACACCTCAGAGAGCCGTGAGTAGTCCGCGTGCGTGGTGAAGACGTGAATTCGCGCGCCTTCATGATCGTATTCGCCCGATGCGAAGCAATGTCCGTCAACGGTCAAGGAGCGGAAGCTCTGGAGGGTCCGGATGCGATAGTACCGCCAGGTGATCGCTTCCAACATCAGTCTGCGCATGGCGGAATCCGCGGCTGCGAAGCGGGAGACGAGGAGCGCCACCAGAGGCTGCGGACATTCGACCAAGGCGCGGACGCGCTCGTGGCGGTCGGCCGCATCCGGATTGGCCGCCATGGAAGCCAGTTGCTCCTCGACCTGCGCGTAGACTTGCTTGCGCGCCTGCTTGAACAGCGGCTGGTCAAAGTAGCGATAGCGCATTTCGTGAGCTAAGTCGCTGACCGCCGGAAATTGCCCGTTGCTCATGGCAATCATCCGGTCAAGCAGTCTTCGCAGTGAATCCTCAGCTGGTGGAGCAAGGCGCTGAACCGATCGCAGACGACGCTCCAGCATAGCCATCACCGGGGCGATCTGCTGCTCCACGCGCTGATGAGATTTGTAAATCCAGAGCAGGCTCTCTTCCAGTTCCGGCGAGCGCTCCAGAGTTCGAACGCCGTAATGTGACAATGCACGGCGAAGCCCGCCGACAAAGGCTGGGGGAAGTCCTTCTCCACCCGTCTCCAGCATGCGCAAGTACGAGAACAGGTAAGCTTCAGGACTCGGCTCTTCACCGCCGGCCCGGTGGTTTACTTCAGGGTCGCGTTTGAACAAGGAACAGATGTCCACAAAGATGTTGAGGATCTCGTCTTCCGCCTCGCTGATTTCGCCATCTGCTGGGCGAGTCTGGCTCCATTCGGTGAGCAGCCGGGTAGTGTCTTTGGGATCCACGTCAAAGCCCATCATGAGCTGACGGAGTCCTTCGAGGCTGTCGCGCCAGCCCGGTCTGGTGGCTGCCGCGTCGCCCGCATCGCGTGACGCGCCCAGAACGATGCCTTCCGATTCCGGCAAGGCATCTGGGCCGGCATCGGGTTCAATTTGCAGAAGCGGCGCCCCGGTGTCCACCTGCACGTTGCGCATGGTCATTACTTGCCGGACCTTTCCGGAAAATGGGGCGACAACTTGCATTTCCATTTTCATCGCTTCCAGCACGGCGAGGCGATCTCCGACTGTGACCAGGTCGCCCGCTTTGACAGCGATGGAAACGACAACCGCCGGTGACGGCGCGTGGACGATGCCACCATCATCGCGGTCGATGCGGTGCAACACGCCGTCAACCTCAATGCGGTAGGTCAATCCCTGGGTTACGGAGACGACGTGAAATCTCCGGCCGAAAGCGGTGAGCCAGTATTCGAACTGTCCCAAACGGTCGATATGGGCCTGGATGCGCGATCCATTGACATCGACCCGGTACTGCTGCGGGCCCAGGCGGTACGTTGTGGGAGCGTAGGAGCGCCCGCCGTAGCGGAGTTCTGTGCTGCGGCCCACATCACTTCGCACCAGCGGCCGCCCGCGCACGGCTGAGGCATAGAACTGAGTTTGCTCTACACCCAACTGAGCTTCGTAGGCTTCGATGGCGGCCTGCACTAAAGCCACGTCCGCGTAGCGCCGGGGTATGGGCTGTCCGCGCGATGCCAGGTCCAGCCAGCCGACATGCACTTCTCCCCGCTGCACCTCAGGGCGATTCAGCAATTCCAGCAAGAACGCTTTATTGCTGGCGCCGCCTTTAATGACAACGACAGCCTCGCGTAGCGCCCGTTGCAGGCGGGAAAGCGCTTCCTTCCGGTTCTGTCCGTAGGCGATGATCTTGGCGATCATCGAGTCGAACTCTGTGGGGACCGCATCGCCTTCCGCCACGCCGGTGTCAATCCTCACTCCAGGCCCGGTCAGGACCCTGAACCGCTCAATCGTGCCTGGAGCGGGCGCAAAACCGTTGTCGGGATCCTCTGCGTTCAGCCGTACCTCGATGGCGTGGCCAGTGGTCCGCGGGGGTTCGCCTAGCAGGCGACCTCCGCGCGCGACGTGAATCTGCAGCTTGACCAGATCGAGGCCGGTGGTGCATTCGGTCACCGGATGCTCGACCTGCAACCGCGTGTTCATCTCCATGAAAAAAAATCGCCGCTTTTCCGGCTGGTAAAGGAATTCCACCGTGCCGGCGTTGGAGTAGCCCGCGGCCTTGCTCAGGCGTACCGCTGCTTCGCGAAGAGCCTGATCTTGTTCGGGAGAAAGCGCGGGAGAAGGCGCTTCCTCAAGAACTTTCTGGTGGCGGCGTTGAATGGTGCAGTCGCGCACCCCGCAGGCCCAGGTTGTTCCATGGTGGTCGGCGATGACCTGCACCTCAACGTGGCGCGCTTCCTGGACGAGTTGCTCCATGAAAACGGTCGGGTCGCCAAAGGCCTTGAACGCCTCGGCGCGAGCGCTTTCGAAAGCCTCTGGAAGCTGGCTGGCCTCGCGAACCCGGCGAATTGCGTGACCCCCACCCCCAGCGGTGGCCTTAATAAGGAGGGGGTAGCCCAAGCGCTCCGCGTGGCGTTCGGCGTCGGCGAGCGTCTCTACCGGGCCGTGACTCCAGGGGGCTACCTCGATCTGCTCTTGCTCAGCTAAGCGTTTCGACGCGATCTTATCGCCCACGCGCCGCATTACATCGCCATCTGGGCCAATGAACACGATGCCCATTTCATGGCAAAGGTCCGCGAACGCTGCGTGCTCGGCGACGAAGCCCCATCCTACCCAGACCGCATCGGCGCGCGCCGTCGCCAGCGCGCGCTCCAGGCGGGGATAATCCACATAACTGCTCTTGAGCTTCCCGGTGCCTTGATCGAGCACCTGAGCGGGGCCGAGACACACCGCTTCATCCGATTCGCGGACAAACATGGCATGCCGGTCCGGTTCAGTGAAGAGCGCGATTGTGCGCAAGGGTGTGCCGTGTTCCTGGCTGAACTCGCGGGCGGCGTGGATGAAGCGCATGGCTGCCTCGCCACGATTGACAATCGCCACGCGCTGGAATTCGAGGGGCATAGAGTCCCCGATTCGGTCTTGTGATGATCCGGTTACGTCGATCACACGGCCACTTCTTCCAATGACATTGCCGCCTGCAGTACCTTCAATCGTCCAGCATCAACGGCACCGGGAATCGCCACGGTGCGGTAGCCGCTGAGCTTCAAATAGATGTTTCCCTTTTCATCCACAACCTCTGCGTCGAAACTTCCCTCGCGCAGGTTCGGACTGACAAGGGCGAACAGCCGGCCTTCGGCCTCCTCGGGATCGCTTAATAAGGAGACGCGATCAATGCGCTGCGGCAGTCCCATTCGGCCCACGACGCCCATCTCGTAGGCTCCGGCGGTCTGGAAGCACAGTTCGATCAGGCGCGGCGCCATCAGGGTTGGCAGGCCAGACGGGTAGTGATTGTCCCCCAAGCCCTTCGCCATAAGTCCAACAATTCGTTTTCCATCCCACCATGCTCGCTGCACAACCTGGTACGCAGGGCCGTGGAAATAGAGGCGGTAAATTTCGGCGGCCTCGATCATGCATCCGTCGGGTGCGCCAAGTGGCGGGACGGTCACCAATGCGGACGCGTATTTCGTCAGTCGCACGCGCGCCGTAAAGTGCGTGGTCACTTGCGGCTCGGTCTGATTGGGAAGTGGCCGGCGGCCAAGCAATCGGCAATCGGCGATCAAGGAGTCTCCGTGCGGATGGATCACGGTTTCGACCGTCACCGCCCGTGGCTCACTCCGGTAAAACTTGAACGGCGCCAGGAAATTTACTTCCTCCATCGTTTCGACATGCCAGCCGGGAAGCAGGCACAGGGCAGCTTCGGCGAACGCCTCGATGCCCATGACTCCGGGCAACACCGGCGTCCCGTCTATCTGATGGTCGTGCAAGAACGGTTGAATGGCTGGGTCGAGCACGGTCTCAATCGTGAGCGGGCTGTACAGTCCCGCGCTCGCGATCTTGCCGACCATAGGTCCTGGGCCTTGCGAAGGTTTCTCGGCGGCTTCTGCCGTGCTCACTTCGAGACCTCCGGTAGGATCGAATTCATTCAGCAGGACACCGAGCCGCTGCGCGATGACAATCTCGCCACGCGTCCCACCCGCGGTCAGTTCACGCCGAATCAGCGGAATACCGGCCTCGGGTGGAAGCATATCGATACCTGCCGATTCCATGACTTTAGGAATGGAGCCGCGCGTCGCCATGCCGATCCCGCCCCATGCGGTCCAATCGATGGCGATGGCACGTGTAGCCGGCCGAGTGGTTCGGAAGCTCGAGGTAATTTTGCACAGCAGATCGTTGGCCGAGCTATAGTCCGTCTGCCCGGCGTTACCGAAACGTCCCGCAATCGAGCTGAACGCCACGGTCGCCCTGAGTGGCATGTCGCCGATGGCGTGCAAAAGATTGAAAAATCCATCGCTCTTGACGTCGAAGACCAAATCGAATTCACGTGGGTCTTTGTCGGCCAGCGAGTGGCTGCGGTCCAGTCCCGCGGCGTGCAGCAACACGTCAATGTGCCCGCTGCGCTCGCGGACTTGACGAATCACCTTGTCCACGGCATCTGCGTCGATGAGATTCACGCTGAAATAATGTGGCGTGCCGCCAGCGGTAACCACCGCGTCAATCGCGCTGCGAGCAGCTTGGGCCCGTTCGAGAGCTGCAAGTTCTTTCTCCACCAAAGCTGGCGTGGCCCGTTCGCCGCGAGCCTGGATGCGAGCGAACAGCTCGCGCTTGAGGCCTTCTTTGTCGCTGACGAAGCGTTTGAGGTCAGGATTGTCAGGATCTGGCTCAGGCACCAGATCGAGCAGATAGAACGTGCCGCCCGATGCGGCCGCCAGATCAGCGGTGATCGCGGATACGATGCTTCCCGCTGCTCCCGTGATCAGGAAGACGGTGTTTCCGTCCAGTGTCAGGCCGGGTTGCGAATCAGACGCAGGTTGTTCCTGCAGCCCGATCGTCCAGCGCAGTCCGGACTTATAGCCGATCTCGACTGCGCCGGGATCTCGCAGGGTTTCGTCGATCAGAAGGTCAGCGACTTCTTCCGGTTTGCGCTGTCCTTCAAAATCGACTGCCTTGACAAGAACGTCGGGGCGCTCCCGTTTGTATGCCTTGCTGAAGCCTGCGACCGCTCCCCCGAGCGGGGCCACTGCTCCGGCCTGGTCGTAGCCGTGCTGCCCGCCCAGTTGCGTTGCCGAGACGAAGAACGTACCCGGCTGCGCGATCTGCGCGTAGAGCGCGCGCATCGTGGTGTACAGCGACTTGACGCGTACTCGCACGGCTTCATGCCACCTGGCTAGGTTCAGGTCGCGAATGTTGCCCTCGTGATCGAGGGCGGGCAGCCAGTAAACGCCCT